>CAZBZX010000021.1:0-21149 GCA_964496465.1 uncultured Bacteroidales bacterium | reverse complement strand
TTTTATTAATTTTTTGTCTTATTTGAAGTTTTCCTTGTAGATCAAATACCTCAATAAATATATCCATTTCATTATTCGATTCTATATCAATTGTTAAGTAATCAAATGTTGGATTGGGAAAAGCAGTTATAGGAATTTCGTTTTGCTCAAGTTCAATATTTGTTAAAAGCAAATCATTTTGATTAACAACAATTGATTTTTTAACAAAATAATTTTGATGAAAGCCTTGTGTTAATTTTATTTCATCATTTGATAAATTGCCAATAATACTTTCTCCAATTGTCCATGAGTGTGAAATATTTTTACCTTGAGCATTGTTACCTGCAGTTGAAATAACATCTCTATTTATATTCTGAGTGAATATATATAATGGAATTAAAATAAATGAAATGAATATTATTAATCTTTTCATTTTGATTAATATTTAAGTTATTAATATTATGTAATTGGAATTTAAATTAGCCGAAGTAAAATTAAACATGATAAATAAGTATTGTATTATATAATAATCTACTCAACTTCACTTATTATCAAACTATAAAAACATTTGTATTGAAAACCTATACCTTATAAGGTGCAAAATAATATAATTATTTAAAATACCAATATTGTAAATTTTATATTTGATTAACTATTGAATTTTATTGATAAATGATTGAATTATATATGTGTATGGATGAATTTATTTTAGATTTATTTAGAATGATTAATTTTTGAAGAAAAATTTAGTATAGATAGGAAATGATTGTTCAGTCATTCAAAACAAGAAATTATAGTATAAATTATCAAGAATTATAATTATATTTTTGCTTTGAATAAGTAAAAAGAATGACGAAATTAAATATTAATAAAGGATATATTTACTCACAATACCTCTGATATTCTTCGTTAGCTTTGTATTCCTTTAAATTCATTGCCTTTTTCAAATCTTTACATCCATCCTTTTTATTATCAAGATTAATATACACAATTCCCCTGTTTAAATAAGCTTTTCCGTTTTTTGGAGATATTTTAATCAGGTCATCTAAATCTTTTAATGCTGAATTGTAATCTTTTAGATATAATTTCATGCTGCTTCTAATATTTAAAGCTAATTCTTCATCATCAGGATAATTATCAAAAAACACATCAACTATCATATTTTTGGCTTTAAAACTGCCCATTTCAGCAGCTTTAAATAAATCTTTGTGACCATCATAATATTTATCTGAACTTAGCTTTGCTATTCCTCTATAATAATAGTAGTCATAGTTGTCAACATCAAACTTAATGGCTATATTAAAATCTTCAACAGCTTTATTATAGTCTTTCAATTCCTGGTAAATTAATCCACGTTTAATATAGTTATCGGCTTTATAAGGATCTAAATCAATAGCTCTGCCGTAATCATTTGCTGCTTCCTGAAATAGTTCCATTTTTTCTTTTGTAATTCCGCGATTTATAAAAAAAGCAGGATCCTGATTATTGATATTAATAGCCTCGTTAAAATCAGATATAGCTTCTTTATATTTTTTTTGCTGCATTTTTACAATTCCCCTGTTATTATATGCAGCCGCATATTTTGGCTCGATTTGAATGGCCCTGTCAAGGCTTTCTATCGCTAAATCAAACCTACCTTCTTTTGCATATTTTGTTCCTTCTTCTTTGTATTGTTCGGCAATTTTTCCCTGTGAAAAAAGATTAACTCCAGGGAATAATAGTAAACTTAATAGAAGTATATTTTTAATATTCATGTTATTATAGAAATTATTATTGATAAAAGTATAATAAAATTTACTTTTATACTAATACATAAAATATAATTATTTCATGTTAATATTATACATAGATGTGCATTTTTATTAATTTATTATTAAATTCATAGTTCAATATTATAAATCAAAATAAATGAAAAAAATATTAACCTTCCTTTTTGTTATTGGATTTTCATTGTATTCAATAGCACAGCAATATAATTTCAGAAATTATTCTTTAGATAAAGGACTCCCAGCATCAACAATTTATTCTATTATACAGGATTCAAGGGGATATTTATGGCTAGGCACTGATGGAGGAGGAATTTGCAGGTTTGATGGTAGTAATTTTATTACGTATGATGTTAAAAACGGGCTTGCTGGAAATACTGTAAGATGCATGCTTGAAGATAGCAAAGGAAATTTATGGATTGGAACTGATGATGGGATTAATATTTATAATGGTAAGAATTTTTTCCTTATCAATCAAACAAAAGGTCTTCCTGCTGCACCTATTTTAGATATTTATGAAGATTCAAGAGAAAACATTTGGATAGGTTCAGCAGGTGCTGGATTATATAAAATTGATTTGATAGATGATGATTCTGCAAAAATTTGGATTTTTAATAAATCGAAAGATGATTTAACTTCCAATTATATTTTTGGTATTTATGAAAAAGATCAACAACTCTATTTAGCTTTAGTTGGAGGAATTAATATTGCTACAATTTCAAATGATACATTAATTTCAGACTTAACTCAACTTGATGCTGATTATGATCAAATTCCAAGCAATATTCTGTTAACAGTGTGTCCTGATAAAGAAGGTGACTTATGGTTTGGGACAAGAGATGTAGGTGTTTTCGAATTAGTAATGAAAGGTATTGACAAAGGGGAAGTAAAATCATACCATACGCATAATGGTTTTTACGAAAATACTGTATGGGATATTATTACAGATGATAACGGAGACTTATGGTTTGCTACGGATAAAAGTGGATTAATACGCAAAACAGATGATGGATTTAAATATTATTCCAGTGAAAATGGCCTCGCAGGTGACCAGGTTCTTTCAATATGTAAAGATTCTGAAGGAAGTATATGGGCTGGTACTTTTGGAAGTGGTATTAGCCAATATTTAGGCGATCATTTTATGCATTTAACTGAAAATGATGGTTTATTAAGTGAAAAGATTATGGGTATAGAGCAAGATAGAAAAGGCGATTTTTGGCTTGCATCAGAAGATAAAGGATTAATTGAAATGTCGTTTATAAATGATAAACCTATATTTAAATACTATACTACCGACGATGGTTTAGTAAGTGATTATACAACTTCAATTTCTATAGCTCCCGATGGTAAAATATGGATAGGAACAGTAAACGGACTAAGTGTTTTTAATGGTATAAGATTTAAAAATTATGACGAGAGTTTTGATCCGGTGCTTGAAAACAGAGTAAGCACATTATTTGTGGATTCTAAGGGTGTTACCTGGTGCGGAACATATTTTGGATTACTAAGAATAAAAGGGGATAATTATTTTGTTCATAAGGAAAATGAAGAAGGGTATACATTTTTTAATCAGTTTCAATCCATTGCTGAAGATATTAATGGTAATATTTGGTATGGAACTACAGGTGGAATACTTAAAAGCGATAATCAAAGTCTGGTTTATTATGATGAAATGGAAGGGCTTACACATAAGGAAGTTCATTGTTTAACAGGTGATAAATATGGAAATATTTGGATTGGAACCTTTGGAGGAGGCGTATATAAATATACAGCAAATTCAACAGATAGTTTGCCTTTCAGACAAATAGCCGATGATGAAATGTTGAGCTCAAATAATGTCAATTCTATTATATTTTTAAATGATAGTATTTTAATTGTTGGAACAGATAAAGGATTCGATAAAATAAAATTGGATGAAGATCAAAATATTATTACAGTAATTAATTATGACAATACAAATGGATTCATTGGTGTAGAAAATAATTTAAATTCGATATTTAAAGACAAAGATGATAATATATGGTTTGGTACAGTTAAAGGATTGACTAAATTTATTGCTTCTGCCGAAAAGTCATATTTACCTCCACCTAAAACACATATTACCGATATAGATTTGTTTTATAAATCTGTAAACTGGGTTGATAAAACAGGTAATAAACTTCCATTTTTTAATCTTCCGGTTGAATTAACATTAAAATATAAAGATAATCATTTAACCTTTAAATACTCAGGTATTTATTTAAACAATCCTGAAAAAGTAACTTATAAATATATACTTGATGGTTTGGAAGAAGAATGGTCTCCTCTTCGAGAAGATAGTAAAGTTACATATCCAGGTTTAGCACATGGTGAATATACCTTTAAGGTTATGGCTTTTAATGATAGGGGAGAATCTGCTGATAAGCCGGCTACATTCAGTTTTATTATTAAACCTCCATTCTGGAAAACTAAATGGTTTATTGCTTTATGCATTGTAGTTCTTTCTGCTTTGATCTTTTTTTATGTTAAACACAGGGAAAAAGTGCTACAGGAAGAAAATCGAATTCTTGAACAAAAAGTGAAAGAAAGAACCGCTCAAATCCGAAAACAGAATGAAGAAATTGCTCATCAAAAAGAGCATATCGAACATCTTTATAAAGAAGTAAAAGATAGCATTCTTTATGCTGAAAAAATTCAAACCGCTATTCTGCCTTCTGATGAATTGGCAAAAGAAGTATTAAAAGATTATTTCATATTATTCAGACCAAGAGATATTGTTAGTGGCGATTTTTACTGGTTAACACATGTTGGTGATTATAATATTTTTACTGCAGCAGATTGTACTGGACATGGTGTTCCTGGAGCCTTTATGAGTTTACTTGGGGTATCCTTTTTAAATGATATTGTGAATAAACGGGGAATTACAGAAAGTAATGAAGTATTAAATGAACTTCGAAAATATATTATTGCTTCATTCCAACAGGAAAAAGAAACTACTGAACGAAAAGAAGGGATGGATATTGCTATTTCAATTTTGGATAAAAATACTAATAAGTTGCAATATTCAGGAGCTTATAATCCATTATATATGATTAGGAAAAGAAAAGGTAAAAATGAGTTGAATATTATTTCAGGAGGAGAAGAGGTCACCCTGGAACCTGCAATGGAAGATGAGAAGTATAACCTATTTGAAATTAAAGCTGACAAGATGCCGGCTGCTATATATTTAAAAATGAATAGTTTTACAAAACATGAGATACAACTTGAGAAGGGTGATAGATTGTTTATGTTTTCAGATGGATTTGCAGATCAGTTTGGTGGACCGGATGCCAGAAAATATATGTCGAAAGCTTTTAAAAGATATTTTCTATCTATTCAAGATCATTCAATGCCTGAGCAGAAGGAATTATTAAATAATGAAATTGAACGTTGGACAGCATTTATAAATCCATCTTCAGGTGAAAAGTTTTCGCAAATTGATGATGTTGTTATAATGGGAGTAAAAATATAGAAACATATATTAAACATTCTAATCATTTAAAATAGTTTGCTTCTTATTTTAATTAAATTAATTTTATAAGTACTATTTTTAGCAAAAAATTATACGATATAAGTGGTAATTAGTTTATTTAGCTTATAAGAAATAATGAAATTGAAATTTTCTTTAACAGTTATTGTAATATTTAGCATAAACTTTCATTTCATAGCTCAAACTTTAAAAGTTAGGGGAACGGTATTTGATAAAGATTCAAACGAACCTGCCTCATTTGCATCCATTGCATTAAATGATAAAAAAAATGGAACAATAAGCGATATTAACGGGGAGTTTTATATTGAAAAAAAAACAAATGCCGATTCAATTTATGTTTCGTCTGTTGGATATAAAACTTCACGATTACCGGTAATACAAAATGGATATAATGAAATTAATATTTACCTCGAACCGGATAATATTGAGATTGAGGAAGTTACCGTAACTCCAGGAGAAAATCCTGCTCATGCAATTTTAAGAAACATACGAAAAAATAAAGAAAAAAATAGAATGGATAATTTAACTTCGTATAGTTGCGAAGTTTATAATAAAATGGAGTTAGATGTTAATAATGTTGATGAAAAATTTAGAAATAGAAAAGCACTAAATCAATTTCAATTTGTTTTTAACAATATTGATACTTCAGCTTTAACTGGAAAATCGTATTTACCAATGTTTATTACTGAAACAATTTCTGATTATTATTATCAGGCACCAAATACTAAAAGGGAAGTAATTAAAGCTTCGAAAATTGCTGGTATTGAAGATCCTGCATTATCCCAATTTACTGGTATTGCTTTTCAGAAATTAAATATTTATGAGAATTTTTTGCAAATTATAGCAGAAGGATTTGTAAGCCCTATTGCTGATTTTGGACTTTTTTACTATAAATATTATTTAATTGACAGTGTTATTGAGAATAACAGGGTTATTTATTATATAACATACGAGCCAAAAAGAAAAAGTGAGAAAACATTCTCGGGATTTATAATGGTTGATAAAGAAAGTTATGCTATAACAAGTGTAAAACTGAAATTAAATGAAGGAGTAAATATTAATTATATAAGTGATTTCTCCATTCAGATTGATTATTCACAAATAAATGATTCTACCTGGTTTATTTCAAAGGAAAATTATGAAATTGAATTTAATATTCGCGATAAAGGGAAAGGCTTTGTGGGAAAAAAAACAACCAGCTATTCAGATGTACAATTAACCGAATCATTTCCTAAGGAAATTCAAAAAATGTATACAAAAACGAGAGTGCAAGTTGACGCAGCGGATAAACCTGATGAATATTGGGATATTGCAAGACCCTCAAAACTTTCCCCTAAAGAACAAAGTATTTATTCTACTATAGATTCGATGAAAAAAGTCCCGGTTTTTAATACAGCAATAAATTGGGTAAATATGTTTGTTAGTTATCATTATGATTTTGGGTGGTTTGAATATGGGCCATATTACAGAACCTTTAGTTATAATGAAATAGAAGGATACAGGTTAAGAATGGGAGGTAGGACCAGTAGTGAGTTTAGTAAAAAACATCGTTTTAATGGTTATGCTGCTTATGGCTTTATGGATGATAAGTTGAAGTATGGTTTTGGATATATTAATTATATCAAAAGATATCCATGGACTAATACGGGATTTCAATTTACCCATGATATTAAACAATTAGGTCAGAGTGAAAATGCATTTACAGAAGATAATTTTGCAACTTCATTTTTAAGAAGAAATCCGAATTATAAATTAACCTTGATTAATAAATATGATTTCTTTTTCGAAAAAGAATGGTTTGAAGGATTATCAAATAAAATAAATTTTGTTAACCAGGAAATTTTTCCAACTCCATATATTCCATTTAAATATATAGATAATACAGGTGACACGGTTCAACAAAATCGTATTGTTTCAAGTGAGATTACTTTAAATACTTGTTTTGCTTTACATGAACAATATATATATGGCACTTTTGAAAGAACCTCAATTAGTACTTCTTTGCCAATTATAAATTTCGATTTTTCTGTTGGAATTCCTAATTTTTTTGGAAGCCAATATCATTACTACAAAACAGTTTTAACTATTAAGGATAAGCTTGATATAAGTCCATTTGGATATTTAAGGTATTTAGCTGTAGGAGGTAAAATATTTGGTGAATTACCTTATTCATTGCTTGAACTTCATCAAGGGAATGAGACTTATGCCTATGATATTTATGCTTTTAACAGGATGAATTATTATGAATTTGTAAGCGATGAATATATAAAATTACTGGCAGAGCAGCATTTTATGGGTTTCTTTTTCAATAAAATACCATTATTCAGTAAGTTGAATATGAGAGAAGTTTTATATGGCCAGATTTTATTTGGAAAATTAGCTCAAAATAATGAAAAAGTGATGCTTTTTCCTGATGGTTTATCTTCTTTAAACGGACCTTACATAGAGGCTGGTATAGGTATAGAAAATATACTGAAACTCATTAGGATTGATGCCGTATGGAGGTTAACACATACTGATAAACCTCAAAATGTGATATTTATGTTTAGTATGCGTTTGGAATTATAATAAAACCAGTTTATTGCTTTTTCTCTAAATATTTATTTATAGGTGATAGATCAACTGAGTTAACTCTTGATAATAACTTAATTACCCTCGTTAAAAGCATTTGAATCCCTTTTTTTGAACCAGATTCTAGATTTAAAACCATTACTGGTTCATGTAAAGAAAGTCTTAATAAAAGCCAACCATCACCAAAATATTTGTCAGCAGTAATTCTAACTCCATCAAAGTTATTCATTATTACTCTCCAACCTGGAACTGTATCTGAGTATTGCTTGAATGTTTGAATAATTCTATTCGATTCAATTTCAACATTTGGAGATAGTATTTTTAACCTGAACTGTTTTAATTCTTTTAATGTATAGTATTGCTCAAAAAATTCGGAAACAGTAGTTATCCCTTCTTGTTTTAATTGAGCAAGTTTAATAATAACTTTTGCAGCCAAAAATACGCCATCATCAATAAAACCATTTTCTTTAAATGCTGCATGACCAGATGTTTCAATAGCTAATGGACAATTAATACCTTCCTTATTTAGCCGAATAGCTTCATTAATAACTTTTCTGTATCCTCTTTTAAATCGATGGTGATGATTGCCTAATTTTTTTTGAATAAAATTTGTTAAATCATCAGATGTAATTGAATCAGTGGCAATAGTTATTTTATTATTATCTTCTTCAATAATAATTGATGCTAATAATGCAACCAAATTGTCATGCATTACAGCTTTACCCTGATTGTTTACAAATGCACAGCGGTCTGCATCAGAATCTAATAATACTCCCAAATCAGCATCCATTTCAATTACTTGCTTTTGTAAATCTTTAATTGCAGAAAGTGATTCTGTATTTGGCTCATGATTAGGAAAATTACCATCTGGTTCTAAATTAATGCTGCTCTTAGTATCAGAGCCAAGTGGAATTAATATTTTTTCAGTAATAAATCCTCCTGATCCATTTCCGGCATCAACCACTATTTTTAAATTTTGCAAAGGTTTGTCATAATTGTTTTTACAATTTATTTTTTCTTTTATAAATTTTTTTATTCTTTCGCAGTAAATAGAATTAATATCAAAAGTTTCGAAGTTGCCTTTTTTATGCATTTTATTATAAATGCTGTTACTTGCAATTTCTATAATTTCATTTAAATCGTTAAAATTTATTCCACCATTTATAGTGAAGAATTTTATGCCATTTCTGTTAAAAGGTAAATGGCTGGCTGTTATCATTATACCTCCATCGCAAGTTAAATATTCAATAGCATGAAATAGTGCAGGAGAAGTTGTTAAATCACAATCTACTGCATTATGCCCAAGGTCAATTATTGTGTTTATAGCAATATTTTTAAATTCTAATCCTTTAAGGCGCGAATCTCTTCCAACAGCAATTTTATTTATATTTTTGTTATTATCTGAAAGCCACTGAGTATAAGCAAAAATAAGTTTTGTGAAAATATCCTCATTTAGTGTAATTTTTTCACTTTCATTATCATCAATTACAACTCCTCTTATGTCTGAATAGTTTTGTAACACTTTTCGTATAATTCTATTTATTAATAAATTACTTCTTATTTCTCGACTTTTCCCCTAAATAGCCACCATGATGCCTTTTAGCATATTCGGATTGTGTGAAATTGATCTTTTTCATCATCAATACAACCAAAGCATCCCCAATTACAGTCATAACTGTTGTTGAAGTGGTAGGGGTTAAACCGAGCGGACAAACTTCATTGGGTTTTCCGGTCGATATAATAATATCAGCAATTTCTGCTAAAGGACTATCTGGATTTCCAGTTATAATAATTAAAGGAATATTACTATACAAATTATCTGTAAGCTTTACTAATTCAATAATTTCTCTGGTTTTTCCTGAATTAGATATAAAAAGTAAAACATCATTTTCCTGGATAATACCAATATCTCCATGTTGAGCATCACTAGGGTGTAAAAAAACTGCAGAAGTGCCTGTTGAGCTAAATGTAGTAGAAATGTTTAATGCAATTTGACCTGCTTTTCCCATACCACTACATATCACTTTACCTTTTTTATTATGAACATTCTGAAAAATTATTTCTACTGCTTTCTCAAAATTATCAGATACAGGTATATTCTGTATCGCTTTCGATTCCTGAATTAAAATATTTTTAACAATGTTTTGCATAAATTCTTTTCTTATTGTCTAGATTCAATTTTTATAAAAAGATAAACTTACTTTCTACGAATAGTATCATCTATATAAAATAGTTAATAAATCCTTTAATTTTTGATAAGTATCTTTTCCAACTGGAACAAGGGGCAACCGAAGATGGTTGTCTATTATTTTTAAAATATTTAGAGAAGCTTTAATTCCTGCAGGATTACCTTCAATAAATAAATATTTATACGTATCGAGTAATTGATTATTAATATCAATAGCTTTATCACATTCCCTTTCAAGGGCATAATTAACCATGGTTGAATATAATTTAGGCAAAGCATTTGCTATTACCGATATAACTCCATTTCCTCCAAGCAAAGTAATAGGCAGGGTCAGTGCATCATCACCAGAAATAACTAAAAAGTTTTTAGGTTTATTTTTCAGGATTTCAATAATCTGTGCCAGGTTTCCTGATGCTTCTTTTATGGCGCAAATATTTCTATTTTTCGCTAATTTTAATGTAGTGTCAGCAGAAATATTTACACCGGTTCGTCCAGGAACATTATATAAAATTATTGGGACAGGACTGGATTGGGCTATAGAATTATAATGTTGGAATAATCCTTCTTGAGAAGGTTTATTGTAATACGGTGAAACTGAAAGAACCGCATCAATTCCTTCAAAATCTGTATTATTAATGGTAGTAATTATTTCAGAAGTGTTATTTCCTCCAATCCCTACTACTAATGGAACTCGTCCATTAATTGATTCTTTAACAAAATTTATTACTGCAGTTTTTTCATCTTTATTTAAAGTTACTGACTCCCCTGTAGTACCTAATGCGACAATATAATTAATGCCATTATCAATTAGGTAATTAATTAATTTGCTTAAAGCATTAAAATCTAAGCTGCCATCTTTTCTAAATGGTGTTACTATAGCTACGCCTGTTCCTTTAAGTCTTTTAATCATAATTTGGTTAATAAATTAGTTTTGATTCAGTAAGGTTAGATAGTGCTTTAATTGCTCGAAATAGACCTCCCTGTTTTTTAAATTACCTAGATCAATCATTAAATCATAAAATTGATTATACTCATTTTTTAGGCCGACTTTAAAATGAGCTTTTGATAGAGCCGTAATATAAGTTGTTGGAAAAAAATGGTTTAAGCTTAAATCAATTAATAAATCAAATTCTTTTTTGCAGAATTTATCAATAAAATCGGCTTTTGGTACAAAGAAAAATGTTAAACGGTCTTTAGAAAAGTAGTTCACTTTTTGTAATTGTGAATAGTAAGAGATAAGATTTTTGTTTTTAAGATAAATTAATACGGTTAGTTTTATTTTATTGTCGTTTAAAAAATCAATAAAAGGCTTATTTTCTAACCAATCGGCTTCGTTTTCAGTAGAAATTAAAATACCAGCCGTTTCTGCTAGACCAAGATTATATACTTGCTTATTACGAAAGGTTTTCTTTAAACGCTTTGTAAGAATTTTATGTCCAAATTTTAATCTTATTTTATGAAAAAGTATCACTGTCCAAAATTAAAAAAATGTTTTAATTCATAAGTAGAAATGGTGTGGTTTATTTAATGAAACTGTTATTTTATCATTTTCAGGAATTCATCTTCAGAAACTAGTTGGATATTAAGCTTTTGTGCTTTTTCAAGTTTTGCTGGTCCCATGTTTTCCCCTGCAATTATATAGTCTGTTTTTTGTGAGATTGAAGTTGTATTTTTACCCCCATTAATTTCAATCATATGTTTTATTTCATCTCTTGAATAGTTTATAAAAGTTCCTGAAATAACAAAAGATTTTCCTGATAATTTGCTGTTTTCAATATTTATATCATCATTAATTACTGACATTTGCAAACCGTATAATTTTAGTCTTTCAATTGTTGTAACATTCCTTTCATCTTTAAAAAAATTAATTATACTGCCTGCAATCTTATCGCCAACTTCATCAGCTTCTAGCAATTCTTCAAAAGAGGCTTTTTGTAAATTATCAATTGATTTAAATTGTTTTACTAGCGATTTAGCAATTGTTTCGCCAACATACCTTATCCCAATTGCAAATAATACTTTATGAAATGGCACTTTTTTTGAATTTACAATACTTTTAATCAGATTATTAGCTGATTTTTCAGCAAATCTTTCTAAGGCTAACAAATTTTCTTTATTTAGATTATACAAATCAGCAATATTTTTTATTAAACCCTCATTATATAATTGATCTATTGTTGCTTCTGCTGTCCCAATATCCATTGCTTTTCTTGACACAAAATGTTCTATTTTCCCTTTTATCTGTGGGGGGCATCCATTTTCATTCGGACAAAAGTGCTTGGCTTCTCCTTCTTCTCTAACTAATTCAGTTCCACATTCTGGGCAATGAGTAATAAAATTGAGTTTTATACTATTTGTTTTTCTTTTTAATTTATCTACACCAACTATTTTTGGAATAATTTCTCCACCTTTTTCTACAAAAACTATGTCGTTAATCCTTATATCTAATAAATTAATCTGGTCAGCATTATGCAATGAAGCTCTTTTAACAGTGGTTCCAGCTAACTTTACGGGTTCAAGGTTTGCAACAGGTGTAATGGCCCCGGTTCTTCCTACCTGATAGTCAATTGATAATAGTTTTGTGCTTACCTGTTTTGCTTTAAATTTATAGGCAATGGCCCATCTGGGCGATTTTGCTGTAAAACCTAATTTTTGTTGCTGGCTGTAACTATTAATTTTAATTACAATACCATCAATTTCGTATAATAAATTCTTGCGCTCGTTATCCCAATAATTTATATAATCAAACACTTCATTAATGTTCTTGCATATTTTAATATGTTCTGGAACTTTAAATCCCCACTTTTTAGCTTGTATTAGACTATCGTAATGGGTATTAAATATTGATTTATCGCTTAGAAAAGCATATAATAAGCAATCGAGTGGTCGTTTAGCTACAATGCCCGAATTTAGAATTTTTAACGTTCCTGAAGCTGCATTTCTTGGGTTGGCAAATGCTTGTTCTCCATTTGCTAGGCGTTGTTCGTTCATCTCAGCAAATTTATCTTTCGGGATTAGAATTTCGCCTCTAATCTCGAATTCTTCAGGATAATCATTTCCGGTTAATTTAAGTGGAATGGATTTTATAGTTTTAACATTATTTGTTACATCATCTCCAACTGTTCCGTCTCCTCTGGTTACTGCTCTTAATAGGATCCCATTTTTATAGGTTAAACTTATTGCAGCTCCGTCATATTTTAGTTCGCATGTATATTCAAAATTATCTTCAATGACTTTTTTTATTCTTTCATTAAAATCGTTTAATTCTTCTTGAGAATAAGTATTTCCTAATGAAAGCATGGGATATTTATGTTCAACTTGTTTAAATTCAAAACTAATGTCGTTCCCAACACGCTGGGTAGGTGAATTAATATCAGAAAATTCGGGAAATCTTTTTTCAAGTTCCTGAAGTTCATTTATAAGTATATCATATTCAAAATCACTAATTAAAGGTTGTGATAATACATAATACTGCCTGTTATGGAATTCAATTTCTTCTCGTAATTTTTCAATTCTTTCTTTTGCTTCTTTTGTTTTCATTTTTTATCAAATATCAGGATAAAAATAAATTATTTTCATTAAAATTGTAAGCGAAAGCTGATAATCAAAATGAATTGTTATCAACAAAGAATATTTTATATGCGAAATTTATTTATATTCCTTATTTTAATTGGCTTTACCATATTTTCATCATGTAAAAAATGTATCACTTGTGAAATTAAATTTCGATCGGCAAGTGGAGCTACTTCAGTTAGAGTTATGGATGACTGTGCCAGGAGAGGTAAAAAAATTGACGAATTTGAGGATATGGCTAAAGAAGTTGCCGATTCACTTTCAGGTACGGTTGTTTGTGTTACTGAATAACTTTTTCTTTTAAATACCAAATAAATTTATATTTTTGTTTTCTTAAAGTGGTATTTTAATTGTTTTTCTGCAATTAAAATAAAAGGGAATCAGGTGAAAATCCTGAACAGTACCCGCTGCTGTATGTCCCATTTCGGTATAACCGAAGATATTGATTTTAGAAACTCTTTGCCACTGTCGTTAATGAATGTGACGGGAAGGCCTCTAAAATCTGGGATAAGTCAGAAGACCTGCCATTTTTATGTTGATGTTCGGGTTTAAACAAATTGAATCAAATTGAAAAATAACATCTTAATTTTATTTTGTATCTTATTATTTGGCGTATATTCAACATTTGCGGCACAAGATAAATTAATGGATACTTTAGCGATTGATTCAATTAAAGTTGTAGAAACGAGGGGAATTTTCTATTCAAATAATATTAATATTACACCAATTGATTCGTTTATAAAAGATAATAATACTTCTTCTTCATTATCAGATTTACTTTTATTAACAAATAATATCTATGTGCATGGGAATAGTACTACTGGGTTTTCAACAAGCGGAAGCATAAGAGGCGCTGGGTCATATCAAACCTTGGTAAATTGGAATGGCTTTCCTATTAATTCACCAACACTTGGCACTTTTGATTTATCCATAGCGAATACATCAATAGCTCAGGAAATATATATCAGTAAAGGAGCCCCTTCAACTTTATATGGGAGTGGTTCTTTTGGTGGTGCAATTGATTTATTGAATAAACCTGATTGGAAAAATAAATTGAATATTGCGTATTATGGAAATGCAGGCAGTTTTAGTGATTGCTCAAATGTTTTAGAGTTACAAATCGGTAACCATAAAATACAATCACACACTGGATTTCAGATCAGAAATGCACTTTTAAATTTCCCTTTTAATGAAAATGGCTTTGATGAAAAATATAACTTCCATAATAACCGGTTGAAATCTAATCATTTTAACCAGAATGTTTTTATCAAATTAAATCATTATAATGTAGAAGCTGGATTTTGGTATTCTGACAAATATAAGGAAATACCGCGTTCTTCGCACTCATCCGATTTTGATATTCAAAAAGACAGCATTATCCGTACTTATTTAAAAATTCAGCGAAATTTTATAAATTCCATTCTACAAATAAATTCAGCCTATTTATCAAATTATCAACGATTTTCATCTTATCCATATATTCAGTCAACTCAATATTTAATTGATATTGATTATAGGTATTATATAAATAATCATGTTACATTAGAACTAGGAAATATTAACCAATTAGCAAAGGCCGAATCTAAGTATTACGGAGGGGGTATAAATGAAAACAAATATGGCTTTATATTTGGTACAAAAATTACTTTTTCCCGCATTATTACTAATGTATTTTTTCGTAAAGAATTCCATGATCATTATTTAATTAAACCTATCGCCTCATTAAATATGAAATATAACATGGTTAACGATAAAATATTTTTAACTGGGAGTATTTCAAAGAATTATAGGATACCAACTCTTAATGATCGGTTTTGGGTTAATTCAGCAAATTCTGAATTATTGCCTGAGGAAGGTTGGGTTTATGATGTAGGTACGCAGTTTTACAAAAAAGATAATAGGGTTGAAGTAGAACTTAAATTCAATATATTTTCTTCATTTATTGAAAATATGATTCAGTGGTTCCCTACTTCTAATATAGCAATATGGAGTCCTGAAAATGCAAAAAAAGTATGGAGTAGAGGCATTGATGCTGGGTTAATTAATTCATTTAAAATTGGAAATTTTAAAATTACTGCCCAGGCTGATTATGTATATTCAAAATCCACAAATACTGAGGTATATATAAATTCACAAAATATTAAAAATAAACAATTAAGGTATTGCCCTAACCATATTGCTAAAACAAATATTGATTTTCAACTAAGGAAGTATTTTCTTTTTATTAGTCAATCATATACAAGTTGCAGATATATTGATGAAGATAATTCTGAATTAAGGAAATTACCTGGGTTTTATCTAGCTAATATTTCAATTGGTAGAAATCATAGTTTAAATTCCTTTGCCGGACGTTTATCATTTACTGTATCGAACATTTTCAATACAAGATACCGATTGGTTAATGAATTTCCTGTACCTGGAAGAGCTTTTTATTTAAATTATAAAATTCAGTTTAATAAATAGATATATGTTTAACCCTAATACTTTTAATAATGAAGTGGCTTAATTTATTTTCTTTTGCGTGTTTAATGTTTGCAATATTATCTTGTAATGATGATAAAAATGATTCCATAGAAGCAATAACAAATGGAGTTATTATTTCGAATGAAGGTGGTTTTGGAAATGGAGACGGATCAATTAGTTTTTTTGATAAAGACTCATTGAAAATAGTGAATGATTTATTTCTGAAATTTAACAACAGGTCGTTAGGTGATGTGGTCCAATCGGTATCTATTGCAAATAATAAGGCATTTATTGTAGTAAATAATTCTCAAAAAATTGAAGTTATCAATTTGGAAAATTTTAAATCAATAACAACATTAACAGGTTTGTCATATCCAAGATATTTTTTACAAGTGGACGAAAATAAAGGCTATGTCTCAAATGGGAATTATGCAGGACAAATTTATATAGTTGACTTAGGAAATATTGAAGTTATTGATAGTATAGTTGTTGGTTCTGGCCCAGAAACAATGGCTAAGTCTGGTAAATATATATTTGTAGCAAATAGCGGGGGATGGGATGTTGATAGTACTATAAGTGTAATTGATGCTAATAGTGATAAGCTTATAAAAACAATTGAAGTTGCTGACATTCCTATCGATATTGAAATTGATGTAAACGGTGATATATGGGTATTATGTAAAGGGAAAGTACTATATGATTTTGTTACTTTTGAAATAATTGCGGAAACAGCTTCAAAATTAGTTCAAATCTCTGCAACTGATTACTCAATTATTAGTGAAATTACAATCGGACAAACAGGAGATTATTATAATCCAACCCGCATTTCAATAAGTAAAGATAAAAAAACCCTATATTACACTGAAGTGGATGGTTTACATTCAATTGATTGTGAAAATCCAGACAATTCAGGTAGTTTATTTTGCAGTAAATCTTTTACTGGTTTGGAAATTGACCCTGAAGAAGATATTATTTATGGTTTTACATCACCATCTTATACTGCTTCTGGGTATATGTTCAGGTATAAAAACGATGGAGAATTGATTGATTCATTTGCGGTTGGAATTGGACCAAACGGAGCGAATTTTTTTACTTTTAAATAATATTAAGGTTTTGTAGAAATAATGCTATTTTTAATACGTTATTTCAAAATATAAATGAAAAAGGTTATATTCTATATTATTCTTGGGTGTTGTTATTTAACTCAATCTAATTCACAAATTAGTTATGGTGGATATCCTCATTCAAAAAGGTTATTAATGAATAATGAGAATGTTCCTGTTATTGAAATGCCAACTTTTGATGATAGTGGATTAAAATCAATCAATGCATCATTATATAAATCAAAAGTTTTTGCAAAAGCATTTGATGTAGAAATTAATCCAACCAATTCAGGCTTATGGACAATCAATGATGATGGGACAAAAACGTGGAGAGTAGCAATAAAATCTAAAAACGCTAAATCTTTGTTATTTTCATTTAGCCCATTTTATCTTCCTGATAATGCTAAATTATTTATTTATAATAATGACTACTCGAAAATTTTGGGAGCATACACATCAAAGAACAATTCAAAATATAAAGCTCTATCAGTTGAACCTGTTTCAGGTGAAATGGCATATATTGAACTTCTTGTCCCTGAAAAATTTATTGATATTGTTGAGCTGACTTTAAAAAATGTTGGTCATGGTTTGCTTGATTTTAATGATTCTCCAGAAAAAAATTTTTTAAATATAGGAGATTGTCATCCTGATGCGAATTGTTTTCTTGATCCTGATTGGGAAAATGTAAAAAACGCAACTTTTTTTTATATCTATTATAATTATAAGGAGAAGGTATATAAATATTGTAATGGTACTTTAATTAATAATACCAGGCAAGATGGCCATCCTTATTTTTTATCAGCAAATCATTGTATTTGGGACGATTCAACGGCAAATACCGTGGTAGCATTTTTTAATTATGAAACAAGGTATTGTAATGGACCTGAATTACCTAAAAGTAAAACAATTTCAGGTGCTAAAATTGTGGCCACAATAAATAAACTTGATTATTCTTTAAGTGAATTCGAAAGTTCTCTACCTATACTATATAAACCCTATATGGCCGGTTGGGACAGAATTACAGATAACCCTGAAAATGTTATTTGTATTCATCATCCTGCTGATGAGTTGAGAATTTATCCAAAAATGGTTGCAAACGATTTAGACCAATTAGAAGTAACCACTTTTAGTAATGAATATGATAAAAATTCGCATTATTTGATCAAGCGTTGGGATATTGGAACAACAGAATCAGGTTCATCAGGAAGCGCTATTTTTGATCAAAATAAAAGAATAGTTGGAGATTTAACTGGTGGTCCAGCTGAGTGTGAATATCCTGTGAATGATTATTTTACTCGTTTTTCTGTTTCCTGGGACTCTTACCCGGAAAAGGAAAACCAATTAAAATATTGGCTCGATCCAGTAAGTACAGGTGTTGGTACTTTGGATGGCTTAGATCCATATCAATCTTTTAAAGATAGTTGTGATACGTTAAGAAAGGTTTCTAGAAATCCTGTTATTATAAATTATAATAATAACTTTAGCTTCAGATCAGGTCATAATGAGGACAGGGTTCGCTATTTTGCTCAATACTTTAAGGGAGAAAAAAATAATACTATTACTGCAGTATATTTTAATGTAGCCTATGCTCGAAGCAGCTCATCCAATTCAGCATTTGATTTAATTGTTTGGTCATCAAATAATGGAGAACCAGGTGCAATTATTTCAAAAAAGGAATATCTTATTAGTGATATCAAAGAAGATGCGGTTAATTATTTAGAATTTGATTCCTTAATCTCGATTCAAAATGATTTTTTCATTGGTTTTGAAATATATTACTCAATCCCAAGAGATACTTTTGCAGTATATCAATCAGAAAATACAACATCAGTAAATGATAACTATTACATCTACAATGATAGCTGGGAAAATATTGAAGAATTTTCTTCGGGATTAGTAACAGGAGCTTTAGATATAAGTGTTGTTCGATGTGATTCCTTAATTTCAAATATTAATCCTGATATTGTTAAATCTGGTTTACACTACTCCATATATCCAAATCCAGCGCAAAATTATGTATTGATTGATTTTGAAAAGAGCAATCATTCAAATTTAGAAATTAGAATTTTTAATATGGCCGGTAAATTAATGCGTAAAGATATTACCCCAATTTCATATAATTTATACAGTTTAAACCTTTCCGGATTTATACCAGGTATATATTTTCTATCTGTGCAATCAGAATCAGCAACTAAAGTCTCTAAAATTGTAGTTTTTAAATAAAAATGATCCGTTTCAAAATTGTTTATATAATTTTTGTTTTTTTAACTATGGTATCTTGCCATATAATAAGTCCAGAGAATAATGATCGCGAGGAGTTTTTAAATAAATATACTTATTATAAACCTAAATATGCCAAGGGTTTTGAAATTTACAAGAAATCGGATATTTCAATTATAAAAGTAAAGAATCCATGGCAAAAGGCAGAAGATATTGAACTCAATTATGTCTTACTTTCAAATCAAAAGATCAAGGAAAATTTTAATGAAATTTATACAATTATTCACCTCCCCATAAAACGTGTCGTGTGTTTATCAACTACTCATATTGCTTACCTTGATATATTGCATGAATTGAATGTTATAACAGGAATTTCAGGCACAAACTATGTTAATAATGAATTTTTAGTAAAGAAAATTGAGAAAAACGAGATAAAAGAAGTTGGATATGAACAGAATATAAATTACGAAACCATAATTAGCCTGAAACCTGATATTATATTTGCTTATAGCATAGGTACCGAAAATGTTGGATATTTAAACAAATTTAAAGAAATTGGAATTCCTGTATTTTATATTGCTGAATACCTGGAGCACGATCCATTAGGAAAATCAGAATGGATAAAAGTCGTTGCAGAATTTTTTAATAAATCAATTGAAGCAGAGGCATATTTTAATAACATAGAAAAAGAATACCTTACACTTAAAAAAATGGCTGGAAATGTAAAATCTAAACCAAAAGTTTTAACAGGTTTGCCATGGAAGGGAACCTGGTTTGTTACAGGTGGTAAATCGTATCTTGCAAATTTTATTCATGATGCAGGAGGAGAATATTTGTGGAATGATTTAGATTTATTCAGAAGTGAACCTAAAAGTCTTGAAGTTATTTTTCAACGTGGAATGAATGCTGATTGCTGGATTAATTGCAGCGATGCTAATTCTATTGCAGATATTCTTTCTGTTGAAGAAAGGATTAAATTGTTGCCAATTATTCAATCAGGAAGAATTTATAACAATAATGCTAAGATTAATGCGAATGGTGGTAATGATTACTGGGAGTCAGGGGTGATGAATCCACAAGTTGTTTTAAAAGATTTAATTAAAATATTTCATCCGGAAGTTGATTTGGAACATGAACTTTACTATTATAAAAAATTAAAATAAGCTTTTTGAGACGACGAAATTCTATATTGTTTTTAGGGTTTATTATTATTTTAGTTATATTATTTATAGCAGATATAATTTATGGTTCGGTTGATTATTCCTTTTATGAAATTTATAATTCTATTATAAATTCTGCTTCAGCCGATAAAATAATAAAAACCACCGTAATTGATTTCCGGCTTCCTAAAGCAATAACTGCAATTCTTGTTGGAATTTCTTTATCATTATGCGGGCTTCAAATGCAGACAGTATTTCGCAATCCATTGGCAGGCCCCTATGTGTTAGGAATAAGCTCAGGAGCTTCGTTGGGAGTTGCTTTGGTTGTATTAGGCTTATCACCAATTATCCCTCAAACAACACTGCATATTATAGGAAATGGTTCAATTGTATTTGCTGCTATATTAGGTTCCTGTGCAGTATTGTTTTTAATTTTGTTGGTTTCAATTCGCATTAAAGATATAATGACCATTTTAATTTTAGGTATTTTGTTTGCAAGTGCTACCTCTGCCATTGTGAGTATAATGCAATATTTTAGTAAAGAATCTTTACTGAAAGCTTATGTTATATGGTCGATGGCAGCCATGCAGATGTTACAAAGAGCAGAATAATAATTTT
>CAZBZX010000020.1:0-21236 GCA_964496465.1 uncultured Bacteroidales bacterium | reverse complement strand
CTATTAATATCCCGTTTAACCAGACCATCGCATATGACATGGCCCCATCTACATCCAGAAAAATAGACTTACCAGAATCAGACGCAGGAATGTTTATTTTTTTTCTATACCAAGCCACCCCCGGACTAGGAAGACGACCCATGCCTCCGCTAACTTCAACACCCCAACCTTGCATAAAAGGGCCTTTAATTGCCCAGTCGTGAGGCAGGTTTACATTCTCCCATGAGTCATCATTAAAATCACTTTGATTAAATTTAAATTCACTGCCCGGATTACCTTCAGGACGATTATAATGTTTTAAAGAATCTTTAATGAACTTATTACCTGTAGGCAATATCCATGGTTTGAGAACATTCTGAATTACCTGGAAATCTACCTTCTCAGTTGGTTTAGCATCAGCATTTATATCATCATTATATTTTATATCATCAGGTCGAACATCATAGATTAGGTTATCAGCATTTTTATCAGAAGCATATTTATAAAATTTCCAGTTGTTATTAATGGATATCCGTTCCCTGGGGCATTTTTCGATATCTTTATTACATTGTGCCAGCAATATAATAGTTAAAAACAGGATAACATAAATAGAAAATGCTTTCAGGTTAATCAAGTAGCGGTGAAGATTAAAATTCAATTTTTTCACAGTTATTTGTTGATCTTATTTTTATAGATAAATCAATATAAGTAAGATACTAAATTATTTATGATAATTTTCGTAATTCCTGTATTTAATCTACGTGTAAGTTTTAAAATATCTATTCCAGGTATCATATTAATTTTTAATGATTTCGTTTTTTCAAGAAAGCGAATCCTTTTTTGTTGATGGCTTCTCCTCAATTACTTAAAATCTCAAGCTTTCTATAGCCATATCTCAATTATCATCCACATAAATTACATAAAAAACTATTAAAAAACAAAAAAATGTCAATTCGGTATTATGAAATTCATTTAAAGAATTTTCGAGGCCTGTTAATAAAAGTGTAAAATACTTTTAATTTACATTGTACAATATAATTGCAATTTAAAATAGAGGCTATAAATTTTTGATCAATCGCTATCAAATTTATTTCATTTGAATATAAATTACTGAATGATAGTTAAATGTCTTGTAGTTATATAAGGGTATATTATAAAAGAAGCCATCTCAAAAATAAGGAGATGGCCTCTTTTTAATTTTTAATCGAATTTTAGTTATGAATTAATCCCATCCTTCATATTGCTTAAGTTTGTCATTACTCAAACTAACCTCTCGTTCTGGTATAGGATGAAATTCGTGTTTACCGACAACAAACTCTCGAGGATAACCATCGATAGTCGGAGTGTTCAAAAGATCGGCGGCAATTCCCCACCGTACTATATCATAAAATCGTTTTCCTTCAGAAGAAAATTCTATCCTTCGTTCGTTTTGTATAGCTTCCAGTGAAATACTTGTTAGTGGTTCAGGAATAGTATTGCCTGGCCCGCCGCACATACGAGCACGTTCACGAACCTTATTAACATATTCAAGTGCTTTATCATTCTGGTTAAGCTCAAACGCAGCTTCAGCAGCATTCAGGTACACTTCAGAGAAACGAATGAGCTTTATATTTTGAGGGGCGCTGTGCCAGGGAGCATTAGCAATATCTACAAATTCGGCAGTTGCTGCTTCCCATTTGGTTGAATATATATTTGTAATACAATGTTCAAAGCAATATGGGTACCAATCTCCGTTTGAAACTTGAACTGAATCAGTAGTAGAATAATCACCATTAATGCCACCTTCTCTAACCATCGAAGCTGCTAACCTAGGATCGCCAGGTTCAAATGCATCCCACAACGCCTGTGTAGGGACACCAAAACCCCAATAATTTGTTCTTGTAGCAACACCATTATCATAATACCATCGTGAACTACTCCACTGAGCCATTGAGTTACCCCTGGCAGCTGACCATCCAAGTCCTTCCTGAACACATTGAATTTCAAATACATCCTCCAAACAATTATCACCGTCGGAGGTAAAAATGTAGCGATATCCATTCGTAGGACCTCTCCATGTATTATAATCCTGCCTTCCGTCAATACCAACCAACTCATATTCACCCGAATTAATTACTTGTTCTGAATAATCAAGTGCTTCTGCCCAGCGTAATATCATACCATCAAAACGGTCGTCTTTTCCGCCATAATTCTTCGCATATGACGATTCGTGCAAATAAAGACGTCCAAGCAAAGCTTTAGCTGCACCTTTTGAAGCGCGTCCTACTTCACTTCCCCAACCACTTCGCTCGGGAAGTACTGCTATGGCCTCTTTAAGGTCTTTTTCAATCAATTCATAGATTTTTTTAATATCTGCTCTTGGTTGTTGATATTCATCAGCCCCCAAAACATGATCAACA
This sequence comes from uncultured Bacteroidales bacterium, assembly GCA_964496465.1. Classification (GTDB taxonomy): domain Bacteria; phylum Bacteroidota; class Bacteroidia; order Bacteroidales; family CAYFUP01; genus CAZBZX01. The sequence continues at coordinate 18,858 of CAZBZX010000020.1, read as the reverse complement.
TATGGAACTCCTCCAAAAATCATTGTCAGATAAAAATAATTAATTGCACGGATAAACTTAGCTTCTGCTACTCTCCTATTAAGCACAATAGGATTAGCTTCCGGATCTTTTTCTATAATGCCCGGTATCTCTTCCATAGCAATATTGCTAAAGTAAATTCCACGATAAAGTGTTCCAAATACACCCTCATGATGATCTTCAGTAGTCAATGAAGTAAGGCGACCAAAATCTTGTAAATCAGGACAATCGGTTATATCCTCACCTCCTGCTTCGGCATCATCGGACGGTATATCTCCCATCCTTTGCATCATATTTACATCCCATATGTTTATATTATTGAACTGAGAATATGCTGCAATAGTGGCCTGATCAGCATGTTCTTGCGTTAAATAAAAAGCAGCACTGTTTTCTGCTGCCTGAGGCGGAATTTCTAAAAATTCAGAGTCGCAACCAACATATATAATTCCAAGCAGCAAAAATGATAAATATTTAATTACTTTTTTATTCATAATATTATTTTTTTTATATGATAAACTTAATTAGTCTTAAAATTCCAGATTGGCTCCAAAATAGAACATCTTAGTAACAGGATAAAGTCCTATATCACATCCTAAAGTGAGGATTGGATTAGTTGTATCACTCGGTCCAACTTCGGGATTTAATCCTGTATATTTGGTTATCGTAAACAGGTTCTTCCCGCCTGCATAAAGTCTCAGTTTTTCAACACCAATTTTATTTGATAGTGACTTTGGAATCGTAACACCCAACATTAGGTTTCTACATCTTAAAAATGAACCGTCGTCAACAAAGAATTCGGACATTTTTGCGTAGGTATCATCTGAGAGACGGTATACATCGGTATTATGATTTTCATTCACAACTACCATTCCATCTTTTACAATCTGATCACGGTAGCGGTCAGCAAAAACTTTACCACGGTTTCCATATCCTACCGGGTTATAAAGGTATTGTTTGCTTCCGTTCATGATCTTATTTCCATACGTTCCGTTAAAGAAAGCTGAAAGATCGAATATTTTATATTGTAAATTTATTGAGAAACCAAAAGAAAATTTTGGTAATGGACTACCCAAAAGTACTCTATCAGAATTATTTATTTTACCATCGCCATCCTGATCCTTAAATTTAGCATCACCTGGTAGGGCATCCGGCTGAGCATATATTGTAGTCGTATCACTTTCTCTTATATAATATGGCTGGTTTGTAATAACTAATTCACCATCAATAATTTCAGCATCATCTTCAGTAAACATCCTATCTATTTCCCAACCATAGAACTGAGCAACGGGATATCCGATAAGAGTCATGTTGGTTGGCTGTATAGTATGTATCGAACCATTTTGGGAGGAGTCAGTTTCCAACTCCAGCACCTCATTTTTAACATGCGATAAATTCAGGTCAACAGACCCGGTTAGTTCACCAGTATTTTTACGAGCTCCAATAGTTATTTCAAAACCTTTGTTACTAATACCACCAAAATTTACTTCTGGCATATCACCATTGTATGTTCCTGCAATTACACTGGTTTCTTTTTCCAAAATCATCCCATCGTTTACCTTATTGAAATAATCGGCAGTAAGAGAAATACGGTTTTCAAAGAAAGTCATATCCAAACCAAAATCCGTTTCATTAACCGATTCCCAGTGAAGATCCGGATTTGCTATTTGGTTTGGGCCTGTTCCAACCTGGGTATTCTGGCCATCAACAGTATATCTGAATTCAGCTCTGGTCACAACCAATGGTAGAAACGGGAAACCGTCTTTAGCATTCGCCCCGGTTTGACCATAACCAACGCGGATTTTACCAGTACTAATAATAGGAATATCTTTTATGATATCCATCTCAGAAAATTTCCAACCCACAGAGAATGAAGGAAATGTACCCCAACGATAATTGGGACCGAAATTACTTGAACCATCGCGACGTATATTAACAGTTAAGAGATATATTCCCTTATAATCATAATTCAAACGTCCAAAATAGGCCTGGCTTGCACCATTATCTGCTTTACCTTTCACAAATTGACGAGATAAGGAATCATTGACTGATTTATCAAAATAAAGCATATTTATATCGGAACTGGCCATATCAACCCTGGCACCAGATATATCGTACCACCACCATTTGCTGGCTTCTGTCCCAACCATAGCTGAAATGTTATGTGTCTCTGCTATGGTTGTTTGATAGTTAATAATATTCTGGAAATTCCAGGACAAATTCTTTTTCATGTTTTGAGCAAGTTCGTCGTTAGTTCTAAAATTGGTTGGTGATGCCCAGTATATTGCCATATATTCTCTATCATCATCAAGGCCAAGTTTTGGGGCAATACGAGTCTGGAAATCAAGACCTTTAAGTAAATTGATTTTTAACCCAAAATTACCCTCAAAATTATTTTTCTTTTTCACTTTGTCAATCATATCTATATTAGGCAATGGGTTACCAACATTGAAAGGAGATATTGACCAATCACCGTTTTTATCATAACCTGGGACTGTTGGGTCCATTGAAATTATACCTACAATTGGCGTATTGTAGAAACCATGCCAAACCCAATCGTCAAAACCATCAGTTTGAGAATTTACATAGGTAATTTTCTCGTCAAAGGTCATCCGCTTGTTTACTTTATGCTCAGAATTTACTCTAATAGTAAAACGCTGATAATCGGTATTTTTAACAATCCCACCTTGTTTATTAAAACTTGTACTAAATAGGTAAGTAGAAGCATCGTTTCCTCCCGATATTGAAACGTCATAATTTTCAGAAACCACTTGTTGAAAAGCCATGTCCTGCCAATCATAAGTTGGAAGTGTATCGGGCTGATAATTTACAGGCACGGTTTTGTTTGCCTGTAATTCTTCAACAAGCTCAACATATTCCTGGGAGTTCATCATATCAAGTGTATTCACTGGATTTTCAATACCACGGTAGGCGTTAACATTTACTCTCATCTTTCCGGCTGTTCCTTTCTTTGTAGTTACAAGAATTACACCATTACCCCCGGTTGCACCATAAATGGCTGCAGATGATGCATCTTTCAGTATTTCAATGGAAGCGATATCACTCGGATTAATTCTTCCTAAAGCCCATTCATCCTGTGCTATTCCATCAATAACAATTTTTGGTTTTGTTCCATTGATAGAACTGATACCACGTATCTGAATATCAACTCCTTCTCCTGGTTTTCCAGATTTAGGAATAATATTAACCCCGGCAGCCATTCCTTGTAATGCATGATCAATACTTGGAATTGGAACACTATTCAACTTTTCTGCAGATACTGATGCTACGGAGCCAGTTAAATCACTTTTCTTCTGGACACCATAACCAACAACAACAACCTCCTCAAGTCCAATTACATCTTCGTTAAGACTAATGTTAATTACTGTTGCCTCGTTTACTTGAACTTCCTGGTCGATATAACCCATAAAGCTAAATACTAAAGCAGCATTTGACGGCACTTCAAGCTTATATTTACCATCCAAATCGGTAATTGTTCCAGTTGAAGTACCTTTAATTAGAATTGAAACACCTGGCAATGGATCCCCATTCTTTGAATCGGTAACCGTCCCATTAATCTCTATTAAATTTTGTGTACTTTCATTAGCAAAACAATTATTATTTGCAAATGAGAATAATACACTAAACAACAATATTATTGTTGTCCATTTTTGTTTTTTTTCATTCATAGGTCTCATTAGTTATTTGTTAATAAAAATTGTAATTCAATTAGCTTGATTAATAAAAGTGATAAATACTTTTAATATATCAGGGCAAATATATTTATTATATATATAAAACTATAAAAAACTACCCATTACTTTTAAATTTGTTGCAAAAACTGTATTGTTAATCATTATGTATTTAAATGAATATGTAAATGTTACTTATATTTCAAAAATAATTTTGTGAGAATATATTTAAATTAATCAAAAGTTCATTACCATTCACTTTTGAATGATTCTTATACTAATTATCATAGTATGAATAAGTTACTAAAAGTGAAACATAGAATAAACTGCGGCCTTAAAATATAACAGCACAAGCTTCCGGGCTATAACATTTTAGTCAAACTCTATAACATTTATTGCATTTCTCATTATCAATTCCCGAATGACAGATAGTGATTAGCTGTTTCAATTGGTCGAAGTTCTATTTTGTGGTAGATTTGAATAATAAACCAAGGTTTAAATTCTTTAAAAAATTCAATTTAGATGAAATATAAAAGTGCAATTCATGTCTTGTCGATGTAAAATCATTGCAATATTGGATAACCAATTTTGAATTTATTCATGATTACCCATCTCGTTTCTTAATTTATTCCTGTTAAAAATTGCATCTTTATTATTAGGATTTAACATTATTGACTTGTCAAAATATTCTAATGCCTTTGAATAATTTCCAATTTGTATACTAGCTATAGCCATATTATTAAAAACCTCTTCTTCGGGAGGATAATTAGCTTCAAGTTGATTATAAATTGAAATCGCATCATTCCAGTGTTGCGAGTTCAGTTTTATTTTTGCTAATTGTTTTAAAGATTCATAATTATCGGGAAAATCGTTCAAAATAAAATGATACATATTTTCCGCATTTTGAAAGTCTTTTAAAGCCATATAAATTGATGCCATTTTAAAAATAACATCAACATCCTCGTTATTCTTGCTATAATGATCATTCAATAGTTGTAATGTTTTTCTTTTCTGTATATTGTAAAGACGGTTATTACCCTGACTTAAATAATATTGTGCCAATAAATCATTGAATTTATAATTTGTGGAATCTTTAGAAAGAACAGCATCAATATCTTCTTTTGCCAGATCAAACTTTTTATTGTTTATCATAATTTGACCCCTGATATATAAAAGATCATTATTGTAAGGGTGCTCTCGAATCCCTTGATTAACAACCTGTAAAGCTTTATCATATTGATTAAGGTTCATGTATGCCGCGGCAATCAAAATATTTATTGCATTTTTATTCTTTGGTTTTATTTTCAACATTTTTTTATAACATTCAATTGCCTTCTCATATAATTCTTCCTTCCGATATATTGAACTTAATAGTTCATGCAACTTATAACTTACTGGGTGTTTTATTATCGCATGTTCCACTTCTTTAATAGCTTCATCCTCCCTTCCTATATTTGAAAGCAACGAAATTTTTAAAGAAAGAAAATTTTCATCCTCGGGGTTTTGTGCTAATGAATCAAGCACCAGTTGCATTACTTTTTTCTTATCAGCCAGATCTTCTTTTGAATTAGACTGCCTCAGAATATTATTTAACATAATCCGGTTAAAATAAGATTCAATATAGCTGCTGTCGATTTCAATTGCTTTATTCAGATCCTCCAGAGCGCGTTTAAAATAATTATTGCTCATTTTATCGAAAGCGCCTCGGTTATAATATTCTGCTGTATTTGAAAAATCATCTTTAATCTTCTTAAACTGTTCTCCATTAAATGGGTAAAATTCCGGAATATTCGCTGCCCTTTTTTCAAAACTTAGGTTCTCGAGTAATACAGGAGGTGAATCCATTCCATTTTCATCTATATGCGTAAGATAAAGCTGAGTATAAAGGCCCCGATTTTTCGATGAGAATAAAAGCCATCGACCATTTGGCGACCATGAATGCCAGGAGTTCATCTCTTCCATGTTGCAATTCATTAACCGTGGTTTTCCGCCACTTGAAGGCATTATATACAAACGGCTGTCAGGTTGTAATAACATGAAATTATCAGCCTGGCAAAAAACAATCCATTTACCGTCGGGAGAAAATTTCGGAAAATAATTGCTTTTGCCATTATTCGATGCTCCTTCTATAGGAATTGCTTCGCCTCCCTTACCATTGTTAAAATCGACAGTATACAAATCGAATTTAAATTGTTTTTCTCCTGATGAAAATTCATTAACATCATCCAATGTAAGCAATGCTATCCCTGCCGCTCTTACTTTTTCGTTTATATAAGCTTCGGTTTTAGCAAAAACCACTTTTTTACTATCTGGAGACCAGGTAGGATTGCTTTGAACATATTTTGGATCATTCGCACCGTTTAAGGCATCGAATGAATTGTTTTGTCTATCATAAATTCCAATTATTCCTTTAATTGGAAAGAATAGTTGAGAGTATGCTAAATTATCGTCCACAGCTACAAAAATTGATAAATCTTTTACTGTCGATAATACATAATTTCCATCAGGTGAAATTTGAGATAATAATCCAAACGTAGGCTCCTCATCTTCTCTTTTATAATCACTCCAGGTAATTATATTTCCAGGTTTTAATAAACAGGTATCTATTGTTTCAGTAATAACATACGAGCCTTTATCATTGCCATAATCAACATCCATGGCAAGTAAAGGTTGATCTTTTGCAAAAGAATGGCAATTGCCGCATACAGGAAGATTGTCAAGCATTTTTCTAGGTTTACTGCCATTAACACTCCCTAAATACCACTCTATTGTATACACATTTTTTACAGCATAACTAAAAGGTAATGTTACAGCTCTATAAAAAATATCGGCTCCAACAGAATCCCTTGAAAAAGAAAATCGGATTCTGCATGAGGGAAAGGAATTTCTATTTTTTTTCCTAGCGATAGCAGTAAATGAATAATTACCTGAAACAGGTAGTTTTTTAATGTTTTCCCATTCCGTTGAGTTGGGTCTCCAACTATTTATATCACTTTTAGATGAAATTAGTACATTGCCCTGATTATCTGAAATGAACAAGCTCCATTCGGAAAACCGGTCTGTAGAATCCTCCCATTCAAAACTCGGAGCAGGAAATTCAGGTGGGAAAATTGTACCATTCTGAGGATATTTCATGTTGATTCCTCTAGGCGAATGTTCTCCACTATTTAACTGCGCCAGTTCTTTTTTAATTTGTGAATTTGAGCAACTGTTTAAAATTAAAATAGGTAAAAATATTATTATAGTATGTACCCATATTTTTAATGAAAATTGAATTGCTTTCATAACATTTAAATTTACCTCAAATATTATAGTTTAATTAAAAATTTATAACCTATCAAATACCTGTTGATTATAGATTTACGACATGTTTATTGTTATATAGTTTTGAAAAAAAATCCACAACGAATATAGACAAATAAATTATCCTCTCCATCATTTACTTATAATAAGTTTCTTTGTAATATCATATTGTCCAGCTTCATTTCTATAAAAATACACTTCACTTTTAAGATTAATTGCATTGCATTGCACAGAATGAATACCAAGCTTGGAATGTTATTCAATGATGTATTCTGAAGGAGGTTTTCCATATTGATCTTTAAAACTTTTGGTAAAATAGGCTGGGGAAGTAAAACCAGTTTGATATGCAATTTCAGCAAGAGTAAATTTTTTATTTTCCATTAGTTTTATTGCTTGTTTAAGGCGAACCATCCTTATAAATTCAATAATTGTTTTCCCTGTTAATCCTTTAATTTTCCTATACACATTACTATGGCTCATATTCATAGCTACTGCTAATCCTTCAACATTTAAATTATTATTTGAGATATTTGCGATTATATAGTCAATCGCTTTTTGAATAAATGATTGATCCAATTTATTATCAGTCATTTTATTAGGCATAATATAAACATCCTGGCTAAAATGTGCATATAATTGACGTCTAGATTGAATTAGTTGATTTATTTTAGCAAATAGAATTTGAATATTAAACGGTTTTGTGAGGTATGCATCTGCACCTGTTTCAATTCCTTCAATTTGATCATTTATTGTAGTTTTTGCTGTAAGCAGTATAATTGGAATATGACATGTCCTAACATCCGATTTTATGATTTTACATAAATCAATTCCACTAGATTCGGGCATTACAATATCACTTACAATTAAATCGGGTATATCAGATAAAGCAATATCTATCCCTTTTTTACCATCTACTGCTTGTGTCACTTTATATTTCTTACCAAGTTCTTTGGCAATAAATGTTCTAAGTTCATCATTATCTTCAACAACCAATACTTCAGGTTGATCCTCATTGGATTCAATTTCAGAGTATTCTTCTATATCAAGCTGAAGAGACGATGAAAGATTAAGATAATTATCAATATTTTCTTTTATGATATCTTTTGGCTCAGATGCAATTTCATTTTCAGTATATTGATTGGGATCAATCGGTAGAATGAATGTAAAACAAGTTTCCTTATCGGGAATACTTTCAACCCAAATATCACCATGATGCATTTCAATTAATCCTTTAGTTAAAGTTAATCCGATGCCTGTCCCCGATTTCTTTTTAATATCAGAAGATTTTGCCTGGTAAAACTTATCAAAAATATTAGGTAACTCTTCTGGTAAAATACCTGTTCCATCATTAATAACTTTCACTTCAATATAACGACTTCCATTTTTTATTTTTTCTCCATAATTTTTAATCTCTGATGCTTCTTTAACGTTTGCCTTTATTTCAATTTTTCCATCATCCGGAGTGAATTTAAAGGCATTTGATAAAAGATTTAACAGAATAGTTTCAAGTTTTTCAGGGTCAAAACTTCCCTGTATTGTATCAACTTTTGAGTTAACAGAAAAATTAATATGATGACTTTTTGAATTCATATTGAAAATGGATGATACATCTTTAATAAAATTTAATATATCTCCCTGCTGTACTTTTAATGTTGTTTTACCGTCTTCAAGCTTTCTTATATCCATTAAATTATTGGTGAGTTGAAGTAATCTATCGGCATTACGATAAATAACCATCAGTTCTTCATTTATTTTAGTTCGGGCTGAATGGATAAGGCTTTCAAGAGGAGCAATGATTAAGCTCAAAGGAGTACGAAATTCATGAGCAATGTTTGTAAAGAATTGAATATTTGACTCATTCAGTTCGTGTTCTTTTTCCCTGGCTAATTGTTCAAGTTTTAACTGATTTTTAATTTTAATTCTTTCATTCCAAATTATAAGTAAAACAATAGTTAAAACAGAAATCAATAAAATATATATGAGGATAGCCCACCATGTTTTCCATAACGAGGGTTTTATTATTATTTCTAATTCTGCTGGTGTGTTATTCCAAACACCATCATTATTTGAACCTTTAACCTTAAAAATATATTTACCAGGTTTAATATTTGTATAGCTAGCACTTCTATTGTTACCAGCGTCATTCCAATTATTATTAAATCCCTCAAGTTTATATGAAAATTGATTTCTTGAAGAGCGTGTATAATTTAAGGCAGTAAATTCGATCGTAAAGGAAGATTGTGTATGGTTTAAAGTTATTTTAGTTGTCTCTCCAATATACTTTTTAAGAGGTGAGTTTTTTGCATCAATATCTGCCTGGATATTGTTAATTTTAAGATTTGTTAAATATACAGGAGGAATGAAATTATTGCTTTTAATATTCTGCGGATAAAATATATTAAATCCATTTTCACCTCCGATATAAAATTCCCCATTTTTTGCTCGCAAACAGGATCGGGTATTAAATTCATTGGAATTAAGGCCGTCTTCCCTTGTATAATTAGTAAAAGTTGCAGAATCAAAATTAAACTTAGATAGTCCTTTATTGGTTAATACCCATAATAATCCTTCTTCATCCTCTAATATTCCTTTGATGGAATTACCCGGTAACCCATCGTTTTTTTGAAAAGCAATAAAAGTACTATCCTGCCTGTCAAATAAATTTAGACCATTATCTCCAGTGCCAAACCATAATCTTTTCTCTTTATCCTCATAAATAATAGCAATCATATTACTGCTCAAACTAGGGCTATTATTATCACGGGAAAAATTAACACATGTAAATGTATGATCAGGATTTCTCTTTAAAATGACCATACCATATAATGTACCAATCCAAAAAGATCCTTCAGAATCCTCAATAATTGAAGAAACATAAGCAGTATTAGTAAGTATACCAGACTGATTATTACAAATTATCTGATTAAAGGTATCTCTAACAGCTGAGTATTGAAAAAGTCCGCTTCCTGCTGTACCAGTCCATATACTCCCTTCAGAATCTTCATAAAGTTCAAATATATAATTATTACCTATACCCTGTTCACTACTTATATTATAGTTTTTAATTTTCACTCCCTTATTATTGAACCGGTCTATCCCTCCACCCCATGTTCCAATCCATAAGTTATTTTTTGAATCGAATAAAATAGCCTGAATAGCATTATTAGCTAAAATATTTGAATTACCTTTATTTCTAATAATTTTATCAAATTGATGAGTTTCAGGATTAAATCTAGCTATTCCACCTCCATCAGTTGCTATCCAAATATTTCCATCAGTATCTTCTGTAAATCCTTTTACATTATTACCTGGCAAACAATTCTTATCGAAAATATTTTTTTGGTAAGATTCAAATTTGTTAAATTTTTCATCGATAACATTTATTCCTTTATTATAGGTTCCGATCCATAATCTCTCTTCGCTATCATTATAAAGCGACCAAATAGAATTACTGCTCAAACTATTTGGATATCCTTCCTTCACTTGAAAAACCTTAATGTAATCCGTTATTAAATTTAATTGGTTTAATCCCCCGTTTTCAGTTCCAATCCAAAGATTACCTTTTTTGTCTGCAGATAATGAAAGAATGGAATTATTAGATAGACTTCCTTCTTGGTGGTTACTATAATATCTTTTAAAAAAGAAATCATTTTTTTTTCTTATTAACTTATTTAAACCACTATTCTTTGTCCCAATCCATAAATTTCCTTCCAAATCAATTGTTAAAGAAGTTATATGATTACTGCTTAGACTTTCCGGATTTCCTGGTTCTGAATAAAATCGCCTAAATCCTTCAGTTTTATCAGAAAATAAATTCAATCCGTTTTGGGTACCCAACCATATATTCTCTTCATTATCAATAGCAATGCAGGTAATACTATTCGAACTTATACTATTCATATCATTAATAGTATATGTATAATGTCGGATCACCTGTTTTCTTGGGTTGTAAACATTTATTCCATCACCATAACTACCAACCCATATTAATGCCTTTTTATCTGCACACAAGGCAGTAACAAAACTATTTATCAAGCGGTTTAAATTCGAATGAATACGGCCAATATCTATAAAATTATCCTTTTCCCTGTTATATAAATTTAGACCTTTTGGCGATCCAATCCATAGATTTTTATTACTATCTTCTATCAAGGCATTTATACTATTATGACATATGCTAGTTGAATCATCAGGATTATTTTCATATACATAAAGGTTTATACCATCATATCTTACTAATCCATTACCAGTAGCAAACCACATATACCCTTTAAAATCTTTTAGAATACACCTAACATCATTATATTCAAAATTTTGTGGTAGTGATTGAAATAAAGGATAATTATTTGTTTCTGAAATAAATAAATGATCGATTGAATCTTTAGTATGAAATATTGGTTCAATCTTATTTAATTGAGCAGAACAAAAATCTGATAAGTTTATTAAATTGATAAATAGGAATAAAAATAAAATAATGCTTGATCTATGCAAATTCATTTTCCAACTCATATTATTTTTACTTCATTCTTTACTCTTCAATAACGGAGCAATTTAGCAATTTTAATTCAATTTATTGAGTAACCTGAGTTCGATTTAATAAAACAATCTAAACAGCTGAATATCAATAGCTACGTCCGTTAGGGCGGGGATCATTAATAACCATAACTCCTGAATGTTGAAAAATTTTGTAAATAATTATCATAATACAAAATTTTCCAACATTCTTGCCTCATTGCTTTGTTTTTTCAACCCTGGCTTAAAAGCCATGGCTATTGATTTTGGAATGATTTTAAAGTCAAAAGTCATTTTATCTTATATCGAGTTCATGTTAAGTTCATCTTTATATATGCTTAAAGTTATATTATAATTCAGTTTTTGAGTAACCTTCGATAAAAAATCCTTCCACTTCATTTTTGGTCTTATGATTGTAATCGATGACGGATTTGTGATTTTTACTATAAGCAGCTGTTTATTAAGCAAATAATAACATTTATTTGTCTTAGGTAAAAAGTATGCGAAACTTAAATTGTATTTCAATTATTTAGTCTTATTCAAACTTTCTATTGTAGAAAAATATTTTTAACTTTACTAATTGTTTCATTTTAAATTAATTATTGAAAATTTATATTAAAAATATGGTATGTATCCGCTGCCAGATGGTAGTGAAGGCTGAACTGGAAAATCTAGGTTTGCATTTTGTTAATGTAAAAATTGGAGAAGCAGAGATAATCGAAACCATCGCTCAAGAGCAACTGGATCAATTGGATAAGGCTTTAAAAAAATCAGGACTGCATCTAATGGATGATAAAAAAAGCGTTATCGTAGAAAAAATTAAAAATGCAGTTATCGAATTGGTACATTACACCGAAGATCAACTTAAAGTTAACCTCTCTGATTACCTTAGCGAAAAACTCAATTACAATTACACTTATCTTGCCAATCTTTTTTCAGAGGTTAAAGGCATTACCATTGAAAAATTTTTTATTGCCCATAAAATTGAAAAGGCGAAAGAATTAATTGTATATGATGAGCTTAATCTTTCAGAAATTGCATTTAAGCTTCATTACAGCAGCGTTGCCCATCTTTCAAATCAATTTAAAAAATTTACAGGTTTAACCCCATCACACTTTAAGAAGCTAAAACACAAAAGACGTAGCACTCTTGAAAATGTGTGAATTATGTAAATTTTTCCAAAAATTGTATAATACATAAACAATTTTAATTCCCGAAATTTATAATCTATTTATATATAAAAGCAGATTAGGCTTTTTTTAATTTCTATATCTGAATCTTTCAATATCTGCAATTTATTGCCATAGCAGTTTTTACTTATAATTCTGCTAATATAAACTTATTAATTTACATCACCTTAAAAACTAAAAAATGAATAAAACATTAAATATAGCAGCAGCAGTTTTACTTATTATCTGGACATTTATATTTTTTGGATTTGAAGTGCACAGGACTATTCATGCACTTCCGGTTTTAGCATGTATAATTATTTTAGTAAATATTTTATATAAAAGAAAAGAAACGTCAACCTAGTCAATTCCAGGTTTATCAGTTACATCTTTAACTGCTAATTAAATTTTCAGGTAATGAAATCACATAATAAAAAAAATGATTAAAAATATCATGAATAGTTCACGAATACAATCAACAGATAAGTGTGGAAAATATTACCTGTATTAATAAGGATCATTAAACTCTAATCTACAATAAAATATATGATGGGATGAACATACTAGAGCAAACAGGTATGCTGTAATACCTAAATATGATAAAAACAGATTTATTAAATAACCTTAACAATTAAAATTAAACAATGAATGTATTATTAGTTTACCCTAAATATCCCGATTCGTTTTGGAGCTTTACACATGCGTTGAAATTCATTTCCAAAAAAGCTGCAGTTCCTCCCCTCGGATTAATAACAGTATCTGCAATGCTTCCAAATTCATGGCAAAAAAAGTTAGTTGATATGAATGTTTCTGTACTTCACACAAATGATATTAGTTGGGCCGATTACGTTTTTATTAGCGCTATGTATATTCAGAAGGAATCGGTTAACAAAATTATAACCCAATGCATAAACCTTGGTGTGAAAATTATTGCAGGTGGTCCTCTTTTCACCCAGGAATATAAAAATTACCCACAAATAGATCATTTTATATTAAATGAAGCTGAAATTACCATGCCACTATTCCTGGAAGATCTAGCCGCAGGAACACCTGAGAAGGTTTATAAAACCGCTAAATATGCCGATCTTTCCTTAACTCCGGTGCCTGATTACCATTTGTTGCAAAGAAATAAATATGCTTTTATGAATTTACAGGTTTCTCGTGGATGCCCATTTGCATGTGATTTTTGTGAAATAACATCACTTTTAGGCCACAAAGTCAGGATGAAAAGTTCCAGCCAAATAATTAACGAGCTGGAAGCTTTATATAATTTAAATTGGATTGGACCGGTATTTATTGTTGATGATAATTTTATTGGTAATAAAAAAAGGGTAAAAGAAAATTTGCTCCCAGTTATGAAAGGCTGGATGCAAACCCATAAATTCCCGTTTTCTTTTAATACGGAATCTTCTATTAATCTAGCAGATGACAAAGAATTAATGAAATTAATGGTTGAAACAGGATTTTCATCCGCCTTCATAGGCATCGAAACACCTGATGAAAAATCGCTGCACGAATGTAATAAAGTACAGAACAAAAACCGTGACCTGCTGGAGAGTGTGAAAAAAATACAAAATGCTGGTATTCAGGTATCAGGAGGTTTTATTGTTGGTTTCGACAGCGACACCCCATCCGTTTTTCAGCGTCAAATTGACTTTATACAACAAAGCGGCATTGTTTCAGCTATGGTCGGCTTATTAAATGCTCCCAAAAATACCGCTTTATATAAAAAACTGGAAGCAGAAAACCGGTTAACCATCGAAGCAACCGGAAATAATACAGATTCATCGATGAATTTTATACCAAAAATGAACTACGATGAGCTGTTAGAAGGGTATAAGAAAATAATTCATAATATTTATGCCACCAAACCTTACTACAAAAGATTACGGATGATGTTACTAAATTATAACCGGTTTTATAACGGGAGAATTAAAACTAACTTCTCTCTTTTCAAAGCATTTTTTAAATCTATTTTTATTATTGGGTTAATAAATAAAGGAAGAAGAGAATACTGGAAATTAATTGTTTGGACACTATTCCACAGGCCACGATTAATTGTTGATGCTGTTACATTTACTGTTTACGGATATCATTTTAGAACAATTTACGGATTGAGATAATAAACTACAAAATGTGTGAATGATGTAAACTAAACCTTTAATTGTGCAACACTTTCCATAAATAGTTGAAGTACCTTTATAGTAATTTTAATTAAAAATAAACAAATGCAAACTACTGAAATTGAAAAATCAAAATCACACATCCTCATTGAAATAATTGAGTACGTTCCTAATTCGGTGGTGAGCAAAACCATTATCCGAAAAACAACAGGAAATATTAGTGTTGTGGCAATTGATACAGGAGAAGCTTTAGCAGAAAAAATATCTCCATTTGATACCTTTCTTCAAATTATTGAAGGGAATGCTGAAGTGGTAATAGATGATAAATCAAATATGCTGCAAACCGGGCAAGCTATAATAGTGCCGGCCCATTCATCAAATATTGTAAAGGCTAATGAACGGTTTAAGATGGTTTCAACAATTATTAAAAGCGGGTATGAAGGCAGTTCAATTTAAAGTAAATAGCTATAATCACATATTATAAATATAAAAACAAAAATCATGTCAAGACAAAACGAAGGAAAAGAAAGAAAAAATAATAAAAAGGAACCGGCAAAAACGTTGAAAGAGAAAAGAGCGGCAAAAGCTAGTAAACGTATGGAAAAAAACAAAGGAAGTAAATTATTAACTGCTTTTATAGCAAATTGATTATGAATACTTCATTTTAGATGTATTCCGAATTAAAAACTGAACCCAAATTAGTTACAACTATTAATAAAAAAATTTATGTATTAATTTATAAAAATTACAATTATGAAAGATCAATTTAACCTTTTTATCGAAAGTTCGCAGCAATTTCTAAATGAAATTGCACTGGCCCTACCAAAAATTATTGGAGCTATTCTTATCCTAATAATTGGATGGATAATTGCAAAATTATTAAAACGACTACTTTTAAAAATACTGAAATTAGTAAAGTTTAATTTTCTGACAGAAAAATCAGGAATAGATAAATTTTTACATGAAGGCGGTTTAAAAGTAAATGCAACAGATATTATCGGTACATTATTTTATTGGTTTATAATGCTGATTGTTATTATGGCAACATTAAACAGCTTAAACTTGACAGTCGCATCAACATTATTTAATCAAATTATGATGTATATCCCTAACATAATTGTTGCAATTGTCATATTAATTATTGGAATTTATTTGGCAAGAATGGTTTCGCAAATAATTAAAACATCATTAAAAAGCATGCAGGATAAAACTTCAAACTTAATAAGTCAAATTGCTTTTATTGCAATAATCATATTAACCATTTTTGTAACAATAGGCCAGCTAAATATAGCACAGGAAATTGTAACAAGCGCATTCCAACTTATTTTTGGAGCTATTTGTTTAGCGTTGGCCCTTGCATTTGGATTAGGAGGGCGAGAAAAAGCCTCGGAAATACTTAACGAATTACTTAAGAAAAACAAGGAATAAAAAATTTTGTTGTTACGGCCACGGCTATAGTCAATATTTGTGATAGCAGGTGATTAATAGAAATCATACATAGAAGGTTTCATCACCCAAAATACAGAAGTAAGCCTGATAGTATTCGTGAGGAATAGCCGGGGCCGTTTCAAACAGTCGTGATTATTATCATTTTATAAAAATAACAGTATAGAAAATTATTTTTATGTGACTACATAAATGTTATGAGAAAATTTTTATCGAAATATAAAAAGGGCAATGCAGTTTCAGAGAAGCTTAAAAACTCCGAGATTCGTTACCGGCGATTGTTTGAATCGGCAAAAGACGGTATCCTGATCCTTGATTATAAAACCGGGAGAATAGTTGATGCAAATCCATTCATTATTGAAATTCTTGGTTATTCATTAAAAGAAACCCTTGGAAAAAGACTTTGGGAAATAGGGTTATTCAGTAATAAAGAACAATCGGAACTTGCCTTTGCTAAGTTAAAAACGAATAAGTATATACGCTTTGAGGACATGCCCATACCCGGACGAAATGGGGCAAAAACAGAAGTAGAATTTATTAGCAATGTATATATAGAAGACAATACAAATGTAATTCAATGCAATATAAGGGATGTTACGGAACGGGTACAGGCAGAAAAAAAACAAATACTAACCAACAGAATCTTATCTATATTAAACGAGCAACATGAATGGCAACAACTAGTGAATAACATTCTTATTGAAATAAAAAAATATTCTAAAATAGAAGCTGTCGGTATCCGTTTAAAAGATGGTGAAGATTTTCCATATTATGAGACAAAGGGTTTTCCGGAAAATTTTATTCAGGCAGAACAGTATCTTTGTTCACGAAATAAAAATGGTGAAATTATTTACGATGAAAAAGGGAAACCATACCTGGAAGGTATGTATAGTAATGTAATTTCAGGACGTACTGATCCTTCATTGCCTTATTTCACAAAAGGGGGCAGTTTTTTTTCAAATAATATTACATTATTGCTCGCTGGCACTACTGAAAAAGAATTCCAATCTGCAACACGAAACCGGCACAACGGGGATGGTTACGAATCGATTGCGTTAATACCCCTGCATTCGGGAAAAGAAATAATCGGTTTACTTCAATTAAATGACAAGCACTCCAATAAATTTTCAAAAGAAATGATTGAGTTTTTCGAAAATATTGGAAATACCATAGGAATAGCATTTGACAAGATTCAAAATAATAATAAAATTAGGGATAATGAACAAAAGTTGAAGAAACAAAATACTGATTACCTCAATCTTAACAAAAAATATTCAGACATTAATGAAGAACTGATTGAAAGCTTAGACCGCATTCAAAAAATGAATGAAGAACTCATTAAAGCAAAACTTAAAAGTGAAGAGTCAGATAAACTTAAATCTGTATTTTTAGCTAATATGAGCCATGAAATACGAACTCCTGTAAATGCAATAATGGGATTTTCGAATTTCCTTCTAAAACCCCAGTTATCAAAAGAAAAAATCAAAAATTTTGTTCAAATTATTAATGTAAGCAGTGAACAACTCTTGTCTGTTATAAACGACATTGTTGATATTTCAAAAATTGAAGCCGGACAAATCACTGTTGAATTAAAACCAGTTGATATCAACAATTTATTTGATGAATTATATGCAACTTATAAGAAATTAGTTGAAGATAAAAAATTAATTCTGAATTATTCATGTGAATGTCCTGATGAACTTATTCAAATTAACACAGATAGAAACAGGATTAAGCAAATAATTTGTAATTTGCTAAATAATGCACTAAAATTTACTTTAAAAGGTGAAATTCGATTTGGATATAAAATACAAAAGAATTTTATTGAGTTTTATGTAAAAGATACAGGTATTGGTATTGCCACAGAAAACCTAAAACTTATTTTTGACCGTTTCAGGCAGGTTGCAACAAAAGATGACCGGGTTTATGTGGGTAACGGGCTGGGATTATCCATTTCAAAAGCATTGGTTGAAAAACTCGGTGGCACTATTACAGTTAATTCAGAATTTGGCTTAGGTTCAACTTTTACTTTTACTCTTCCTTATATAAAAGAAATTGAAAATGATGCTGAAAATAGATCGAAAACCGGTTCAAATAAGTTATATAATTTACAAGATAAAACAGTTCTAATTGTTGAGGATAATGTTAGCAACTATACTTTAATCAAAGAGTTGCTGTTAACTGCAAATATTAAAATGCATCATGCCTGGAATGGAATAGAAGCGGTTGAATGTGTCAATAAATATCCTGATATTTCATTGGTTTTAATGGATATTAAATTACCCATAATGGATGGTTATGAAGCTACAAGGCAAATTAAACAATTAAGGCCACAATTACCTGTTATTGCGCAAACAGCCTTTGCCCAAAATCATGACAGGAATCAAGTGCTTAAAGCAGGTTGTGATAATTATATCGAGAAGCCTATTGATATAGATAACTTTATGGAAGTAATAAGTAATTATCTCTCATAACTTAATAATTAATGTAGACTCTAGGTTAATAAATGTAATGGGTTAAAGCCCGGAAAATATTGGGGATTTATTGAGGGTGTCTCAAAAGTCTTAATTTAAATAAACAGGCTTCCCTGTCTGTCGA
>CAZBZX010000019.1:0-21268 GCA_964496465.1 uncultured Bacteroidales bacterium | reverse complement strand
TTTTGCTTCGATAGTTTCAATAGGCCTTCCTCGTTCCATATTTTCAAGTTCAGAAAAAGATCCAAGTACTTTTACTTCATTGATCTCATGTTCTTTCACTTTTAATAAAAAATTAACCTCCTGGTCATGAAATAAATCGACACGGATAATTTGTTCTTCATAACCTATATAACGGCAGATTATTCGATAGCTACTTGGAGATAAATTCAATTCATAATTACCATTTTGATCGGTGATAGTGCCATATTTAGTCCCTTCAATATGAATATAGGCAGCAAGTAAACCTTCTAATGTAGTAGCATCTTTCACTGTCCCTTTAAGCTGGTATGATCCTGAAAGCTCCTTCTCCTTCACAATCATATGATTGTTATTAAAAACAATATTAACTGGAGCATACTTCTCAATCTCTTTAATCGCAATGGCTACGGTAACTATTTTTGATGAAAATGTACATTCAATATTTAATAGATTATCAATATCTCCATAATATATACTTATTTCGGGTAGATTATCAAGTTCCTGAAGTACCTCTTCTAAGGATAATGTGATTTTTGAAAACTCAATCTCATTTTGCAATATGGCGTTTTCTATATCTTTTGAATATATTTTATTTATAAATAGTAATAAAATAAATGCAGTGAATAGGATTTTAAATTTTATGATAAATACTTGTTTCATAGTAAAGGATTAATTAGCTGATGACTTACCTGGTAATTACTATCCGGCTTTTATTCTGTACAACATTTACATCAAGTACTATTTGAACAGTAGATAATAAGTTATCTAATGTCTCATTATCGAAGCTACCGTTGATAACAAACTCAGGATCGGTAATTTTGGTATTTATATTTTTCTTATAGTATTGACTAAGTATATAACATACTTCTTTTAATGGAGTGTTTTTAAAAGTCAGTATTCCGGTTTTCCAACTTAAATAGTTGACATTCTTATTCATTTCCTTGTTTATTCTTTTAGAAGCATTGTCAAAATCAGCTCTTTCACCTGCATGTAGTATGTTTGCTTCTTTTTTATTATTTTTTTGGGAAAAGGATACTATTCCACTATTTACAATTACTGAAACATTACCATAGAGCGTATCCATTTTAATATTAAATGAAGTTCCCAGGACTTTAGTTATAGTTTTTCCAGTAATTATTTCAAAGGGTCTTGATTCATCATGTGTAATTTCAAAAAAGGCCTCACCTTTGAGCTTTATCTTTCGTTTATTCTTATTAAATTTTTCAGGAACAATTAAAGTTGAATTCGCATTTAGCCACACCTTTGAACCATCAGGAAGATAATATTCTTGCTTTTCATTTTGCGTTACATAAACATTTCTTTTTGTAAATAGATTATCAGCTTGATGGAATGTTAAAACAGAGATTCCTGCAAGTATTAATATGGAAGCTGCTGTGGAAAGCCAGATTCGGTGAGTTTTATTTTTTAATAAAATTGTTCTTCTCTGGTAAATCTTTTTCCTGATTTTATCTTTTCCCTCCTCTTCATCAAAATGCTTAAAAGAAGGAACCTTACCTGTTATGTCCCATAATACTTTCATCTGTTCAAAATATTGGGTATTCAATTCAGATTCTTGTAACCAGTTATTAAATTCAACCTTTTCCTGATCTGAAGCAGAATCTGACAAAATTTTCACAATTAAATTTGAATTCATATTATATAATGATGTTGGTCTTTATAAATAATAAACAAAAAATGATGTATTAACCCTTAAAACAATCTTAAAAAAGTTTGGAGATAAGAAACGATAGGATTTTACTAACAGCAAAAAAAGCTAAGTATAAAAACAAATTCCCAATGATCGGAAAGAAATTTATGTATTCGCTTTAGGGCAATGGTCATTTGTGTTTCTACCGTTTTAATAGAAATATTTAACTGCTTGGAAATTTCCTTATTACTCATTTCATCTATTCTTTTTAAAAAGAATATCGCTCTGCATCTATTCGGTAAATGTTCTATTGCCTTTTTTATTATCTCTTCCAATTCGGTATATTCAATTAAATCACTTACCAAATGCGATTTATTATTTCTTAAAGAATCAAGGCTATCCTCTATTGGTAGTATGATGTTTTTCTTTGATTGTGTTTTTAGATAATTAATTGAACGATTTTTAATGGATTTAATCATATATCCTTTTATAGAATCTATTTTTTTAAGTCTTTCCCAATTCTCCCACACATAAACAAATTGATCCTGAACTATATCCTCTGAGGCTTCATAATTGCTCACTAATAAATAGCAATAATTACAAAGCCGGGAGTACCATTTTGTATAAAAAAGATGGTATTTTTCATCTTGAAACGGATCGGCTAAAATTACTTTTTTACTGAAATTGGAAGACATATAAATAAAGTAAAATTAGTTCGAAAGATATTCAAATTTTACAATTCTTTAAAAAGTTTTCAGTTTTTATGGGTAAGCTATTCTCTGTTTATAGAAAAAATAATATAAGACTCAATTTATTAATTCAATATTTAATTATTTAATATGTTAAATTTTAAAAACCATAGCACTTTTTTCTTAAACTCCAGCCATACTTTCCTTATTAAAAATAATCAATAATAAATCTTTAATAAATTGATGACCTTCTTTGAATTGAATTTAATTTTCAAAAGGGATCATATAATAACTACACATTTCACCTATTATATGTTTAATATTTTCACCTGTAACGTCTGGCAAATCACAATCAAATTCGACAGTAGCTTTTATTGCAGATCCATTATTATCACTATTATAAAAACTATGAATCTCAATTTCCTTAAACTCAAGAGAATAATTAAGATTACTATTTTTTATATTATTAAAGTTATTTCCATTTTCATCAATTATACTTAAAAATACTTTCTCATCATATTCATCATTTTGAGTAAATTTTTTGTTTTTATAATAAGAAATAAACTTTTGTGATCTTTCGTCAACCGGACTTTCTTTTGAATTTATTAATTCATTATCGTTAGATATAATAGAAAGCTGAACCGAGATAACCTTTCCATCATGAAATGTATAATCCATATTTGTTGAAATCTCGATATCTTCAATTGAACCATCTGGATTAGTAGTATATGCTCCACCTGCATAATAATTAGGATTTAATGATTGGGACCCTTGGTCATTATATAAAGTGTATTCTATACCATCATATAAAAACTTTGAATAATAATCATGCTTTAAATACTCATCATATGTCTTTTCTTTATTACTCTCAAAAGGAGTTAAAAAATAACTATACATTTCACCGCTTATCTCAACTATTTCTTTAGTTTCGTTATTTTCAAGTTGAGCATTAAATGTTTCTTTTGCTTTCATTACATTTCCATGAATCGGATGATTAAATAATTCCGTTTCAAGAAAGTTAAATTCATAAAGCAGATTATTATTATTTAAATTAGAGTACCTTAATCCATTGCGTGAAAAGGATATAATAATTTGATCATAACAATCATTATTTTTATTATAACTTTTACCCTCAAAATAATTTACTAAACCGTCTGCCTTTATATTAGTCGACTTACCTATTAAATTATTTAATTCATCCTTATCACTAAATATAGCGATTTCAAAAGATGTTGTATTTTCTGCTTCATCAATATCATTTAAATATGTAGATATTCCTATGCTTTTTACCACATCATTGCTATCATACACATAACTTGAACCAGTAGTAAAAACTGTGCCTGGATACTCCGGTTCAAAATTGCTATAAAAAGCGTATTCTTTTCCATCAATTGTAAATATTGAATACGAATCATAATCTGTTTTTTTATCTATTTTTTCATCTTCTTTATTACATGCAATAGAGAACAATAGCAAAAACATTAGTAAACTTTTTAATTTCATAATAACCAGTTTTGAGTTTGTGAATATTACGCAATTATTATGCCATCTTAATTTCAAATTTTTATTAAATATTTGATGACCTTCTTTAAAATTTGCAATTAAGCTGTAAAGTGTTGGGCTTTAATGTAAATTATGATAAATTTGGTTCAAAACCAGATTAAAGCATAAGATGAAGCTCACAGACCAGCAAATAGTTGATCAACTGAAAAATGGGGAGACCAAAGTATTTAAATTTTTATATGCCGATTTTGAGAAAATAACAGGTTTTGTCATTCAAAATTCAGGCAAGGAAGAGGATGCTAAAGACTTTTTTCATGAAACGCTGATTGTTTTTTATGAAAAAATTACAAACGGTGAATTTGAATTAAAGTCGAAATTAACAACATACTTATATTCTGTATGTAAAAACTTATGGCTGTATCATTTAAGAAGTAATAAACCAATGGTATATAAATTAGATAAGGAAGACAAAAACGAAAACTGGGAAAATAACCTGGTTGATGAGTTGGAAAACACCAATGAAAAAGAAAAAATATTAAATTCAATAGTAGAAAAAATTGATGCCTTGGAAGAACCTTGTCATTCAATACTATTGATGTTTTATTTTAAAAAACTGGATTATAAAACCATTGCGCGAAAATTAAACTACAAAACAGAAAAAGTAGTGAAAAACCAAAAATACAGATGCTTACAAAAGCTTAAAGAAAGCCTTTCTGAAGAACTTATTGAAATGTATTAAATTGAAAGCATATGAAATTTGATTTAAATAGTACAAAAAAAATTGAAGCATACCTTGAAGGCGGTTTAACCGGAAATGAGCTTAAAGAATTTAACGAAGAACTTGAAAAAAATGAAACTTTACGTAAAGAAGTTCAATTACAGAAAGATATTCATTCAGGGCTAATAAAAAAAGGTAAAAAGGATCTTAAGAATGAACTCGATAATTATTATCAAGAATATGTTAAAAACAAAAATAAAGGAAATTCAAAAATTATTAGATTTCTTATTCCTGCCATTTCTGTTGCCGCTTGTATTTTATTATTTGTATTTGTTTTTGTAAAAGATAATGAAAAACTCGATTCTTCTGAAGAATTTATTACACTTGATTCAATAAAAATTAATAAAGCTTCAAACTATGCAGATTCAGCAACTTATAAAGATGGTCACTTACTTAAAATTGATACGATTCAATAAAAAAATAAATTTATTGATGACCTTTTTCGATAAATGCAATACAGGTAAAAATGTTTAATTAAATTTAAAAATCATGAAAACAAATTATTCAAATTTAAAATCAATTACAGGCAATTATACTAAACTATTATTTGCTGTTGTATTAGTTGCATTTATTAGTAGTTGCAGTTCGAAAAAAGTAATTACAAAAGTTAAAAGAGAGGAAGTGGATTTACCTTTCGCTAGTTTCCAAAGCGATAAAAAAGCATTCAGGGCAGTAGGTATACAAACTAGTCCGGATATGAGCTTTGCCATCGAAATGGCTGGAAACGATGCCCGTCAGAAATTAGCTGCTCAAATAAATTCGTTGGTAAAAAATGTTTCGGAAGATTTTTCTGGCCAGTTTGCCAAATCGCAATATGGTGGTGTTGATCGTGATTTTTATGCCAAAATGGAAGCATTAGGTTATAATATCGTTCAGCAAAAAATTAGTAATGCCATTGTAAAAGGTGAAAAAGTATATGAAGTTAAAGATAAACGACATGGCATTCAATATGAAGCACATGTAGCAATTGAACTTAACCGCGATGATTTTGAAAATGCATATGGCACCGGAGTTAAAAACATGGTGGATGATGAAGCCAAAATGGAAACTGATTTTCGTTTAGAACAATTTAAAGATACTTTTGAAAAGCAAATGAACGAGTTTGTTAAATCTCAGGGAAATTAATTTTAAAAATAGCTACAATGAGATATTCGTTATCTTCAATTTTGTTTATTTTAATTATTAAACTTTCTGCCTTTGTTTCAGCCCAGGAGGTTCCCGAATGGGTTGAAAACAAAGGCTTTTCACCTTGGATATCAGAAAATCAGTATGTAACAGGATTTGGAATTAGCAGCTTCACTAAAAAAGATAATATTTCAGAAGTGAAAGAAATTGCTGAAGAAAATGCAAAAAAGAATTTATCGGAAAAAATAAGTGTAAGCATTAAAGCCAAAACAACATCAATGAAGCAACAAACTGGTAATGACTTTGAACAAAAACTGGAATCAGAAATCATTTCCATCTCTGATATTGAATTAATGGGTTTAAAAAAAGAATATTATACCGATTTAAAAGCAGGACTACAATATTGTTTTGTATATGTTCCAAAAGATCAACTAATTAAAAGCTACGAATACAAAATTTTTGAAAAAAATAAAGAATTAGAAAGTCTCTTCTATGCAGCAAAAGAAAATGAAAAGAATGGCTATAAAAATATTGCACTTGAAAATTATTTGAAATGCTCACCTATTTTAAGTGAAATTAAGCATTTGGAGAATATTCTGTTAGGCTTAGGTAAAGTCCCGGAAGAAGAAATATTAATTGATATTTTTGATTTACATCAATGCATAAATAGATTAGTAACTACAATTAAATCAATAAACGACCTGGCTTTTTTTATTTCCTATGCTTTTAAAGAGCAAACCCAGGGTGCTGAATATTCAGGGGTAATTGTTTCACCAATTACTTATAGAAATACTGGCATGTCATCAGGATTTAGCAAACAATTGCGTGAATCAATCGAAAACCAACTCGTAACTTATAATAAATGGAAAACTTATCCTATAAAAAACTATGAGCCGACATTGGAAAACATGACCAAAATCCGTTATGGGGTAAAAGGTACTTATTGGGAAACTGATGATAAAATAACGGTGAATATTTACCTGAGCGAAATTATAACCGGAATAAAAAAAGCGAGTATTGAATATCAGTTTGACAGGTCAATTACCAATGAAGAATATTCTCCTTTAAAACCAGTAAATTTCGAAAAAGCAAAAGAAGACCAGGCAATTTTTAATTCAAATGAATTGCCATCAAATGGAATAAGCTTGGATGTTTTTACCAATAAAGGTCAGGATGATTTAATTTTTACCGAAGGTGAAAAAATGAAGGTGTATATTAAAACTAATATTCCTTGTTACATACAGTTAATTTATCATTTAAGTGACAGCAGTAGGATACTCTTTTTAAATAATGAATTTCTCGACATAGATAAAATAAATAAAATCTATGAGCTTCCATTTGTTTTTATTTGCAGCAAGCCTTTTGGAGTTGAAACTTTACAAATTAATGCCTGTGAAAAACAATTTCCGCAAATAGAAACTATTACTGAAAATGGGTTAACCTATATTAAAGAAGATCTGCCTTCAATTATGGAGAAATCAAGAGAACAGGATGTATCCATTTTTCAAGCGGAAAAAAGGTTAACAATTACAACTATGCCTAATTAATGAAACAATGAAAACTTTATTTTTAATCATAAATATTTCATTTTTTACATTTTTACTATACTCGCAAAACTTTGAAGAATATTATCAGCAAAGGCAAAAAGAATTTGACAAATACTATAATCAAAAAAATAATGAGTATAAAAAATTTATTGAAGAAAGAGATAAAGAATTTTCGGAACATTTAAAAGAAAACTGGGAATTATATAAAATGATGGAAAAAAAGTTTTATGATTCAAAACCAAAGCCAATAAATATGCCGGTTTATATCGACTCTTTAGAAAAAAAATTCAATATTATAGAATATAATAAACCGGAACCAAAAAGTGATACTGTTTCATATAAACCATCCATCAGAAAAATCAAGCCCACAGAGTCATTTTCATTTTATAAAAAAGTAATTACTAGCTTTTCATTTTATGATGAAAATATTGCCATTGAACATGAAGATATTTCGATAATTAATCCATCTGAAAGTTATACCAACAAAACCATTAGTGAAAACTGGGATAAATTAAATAAATTGGAATTCTATAATTGTATACCACAATTATTTAAATATAAAAAATCGCTTCGTTTAAATGATTGGGGATATTACTTGCTTCTTCGAGATTTTGCAAAAAAAATAAAAAGTAATGATGAATACTATAAAATATTACTATGGTACCTTTTAGTAAAATCAGATTACCTGGTTAAAATAGGTTATTCATCGGATCAATTAGTATTATTGGTTCCCTTTAGTACCAATATTTACGAGGTTCCTTATTATGAAATTAATCAAACGGTTTATTATGTTTTTGAATCTGAAAATCCGGGAAGTATAAAAACATATATTCAGCAATACCCGGGAGCTGACAAAGAAATAGAAGCAACAATTTTTAATCCTCCCAATTTTACTAAAAACATAAAAAAGAAAAACCTGGAATATTTTTATAATAATAAGCTTCAGCCTATAAATGTTGACATTAATTATCAGTTAGCTGGTTTTTATAATGATTTTCCATTGATGGACCTGGATAATTATTTTAATTCGGGGATGTCTGATTATACGAAAGCATCATTATATGAAAGCATTTCAAGTAAAATTTCAAATAAAACTGAAAAAGAAGCTGTTAGCTATTTATTAAATTTTACCCAAAACGGGTTTAAATATATGACAGATAATGAGCAATTTGGAAAAGAAAAGATATTTTTTCCCGATGAACTTTTTCTTTACAGTTATTCTGATTGCGAAGACCGCTCAGTATTTTTCGCATATTTAGTTAGAGAGTTTCTAAATCTTGATGTTATTGGACTAGATTATACCGATCATGTAGCTGTGGCTGTTCACTTTAATGATAATATTGAAAGTGATTACCTAACCTGGAAAGGGAAAAAATATGTTATTTGCGATCCAACTTATGTAAATGCTCCAATTGGTAAAACATTGCCAAAACATTTACAAAGCAAAGCTAATTTAATTGAAATAAAGAATTGAAAAGATAAAATGAACTGATTAAATTTACCGTCAAAATATTGTTACCCCTTTAAAATGAATTTAGTATTCTTACATATAAAATCAATATTGAATCATAAAATTTATTCTGTTTTATTCTTACTCTTCTTGCATTTTAGTATCATGGCACAATATGGAACTAAAGCAGAAATAACCAATATCAATTTTCAATTAATAAATGAAAAAGTTATTATCACCTTTGATTTAATTTATGCAAAACCGGGAGATTTATTCGATATTAAAGTAGATGTTTATAATTCAACTGGTTATAAAATTGAGGCGCAATCAATTGAAGGGAATTTTACAGATGTCAAGAGGGGAAAAAACAAACAAATTATATGGTATATTGGTAAAGATTATAACAATTTTGATGATAATATATATGTTGAACTGACTGCCCATCATAAAAATTATAAACCTATTAACAGGGTTACACGAATTGAAGCCATGGCAAAATCAACTTTATATCCTGGTTGGGGTAGTGCACAGATCACGCTAAGAAAATCAAATTACGCAAAAGGTTTATTTGGATACGGTTTTATTACCAGTTCACTATTTTGTAATTTATTATCCGATAAGGTTAGCAGTAATTTCGAAACAGATGTTTTTAAAGGAATGAGCTATGCATTTATGGGAGCGGCAGGATTAATATGGGTTTGGGATTATAGTAAAGTCCTGTTTTCTCCAAATATTTCAAAAAATATAAAACTTGATATTGAAGCTTATAATTATCATAATAACTTTGTTCCAATGTTATCGTTGAAATTTAATTTATGATGACATACATGAAATATATAATCATTATCCTTCTCTTTGTATTTTCAGTTACAGCTAAAACTCAATATTACCGAACTGAAATTAAAAGTAGAAGTGGAATAAAACGTATTTCTTACAGAAAGCAACATTTGGAGGATGACGCATTATTGAAACCGAGGCTTGAAATTGTTGAAATTAATTTTTTCGATGATAACTCAAATCATATACTCGAAAGAAACGAATATGGTAATATTGAACTACATATTACAAATAATGGCGAAGGGACTGCCAGAGACGTATTTGTTGATGTAAAATTAATAAGTAAAGAAATAGAAGGATTAAATTATAAGGATGAAATCCCTTTAAGTAATATTTATGCAGGAGATACTCGATTAATAATAATTCCTTTAAATGGTACATCGTATTTAAATACTGGAATTGCACAATTCGATATAAAAGTAACCGAACGATTTGGTAATAATATTGATCCAGTTAGTGTAAAAATAGGTACGCATCAATACAATCAGCCTTCGATCTCAATTAAAGAAGCTGTTTTCAGCACTGATAATGGAGGAAAAGTTACCTTGGGTTACCCAATGTACCTAAAGCTTTTAATTGAAAATTCTGGTCTAAAATCCGTGTCAAATTTGGAGGTTGATGTAGTATTTGAAAATGAAGGATGCTTATATCTTGGTGATTCTAAATTTATTATTAGTTCCCTTGAAAGTAATGAAACTATACTTAAAGAAATTATTTTTACTGCAAAGAATAATTACCCGTATAGTAATATTCCTATAAAACTTCACTTTCACGATAAATATAATTTATACTCGGAGAAAAAAAGCGTATTTCTTGATTTAAACCAACCTGTTGCTAAGAGAAATCCGTATGAAATTGAAGATAAACTGCAGTTTCAACCTGAAATGTATTTAGCAGATGTTGATACTGGCATTCCTTTAGATACATTGAAATTTAATGAAAGATATGCATTGATCATCGGAAATGAGGATTATTCAAAGCATCAGCCATTGCTAACTAATGAGTCAAATGTGATATATGCAAAAAATGATGCAGTAGTTTTCAGAAAATACGCTATTAGTGTATTAGGTGTTCCCGCTTCAAATACATTTTTACTTATAAATGCTACTTATGCAGAAATGAAACAGGAAATAGAGCGTGTTTGTAAAATAATTGAAAAAACAGGTAATAATGCTGAGTTAATATTTTATTATGCTGGACACGGTTTTCCAGATGAAAATACAAAAGCACCTTATTTAATTCCAGTAGATGTGTCTGCTGCAAATTTGCATTCAGCTATTAAATTATCAGATGTTTATAAAAGGTTAAGTGAAACCAATGCAAAAATGGTCACTGTATTTATTGATGCTTGTTTTACAGGGGGTGGACGTGAATCCGGATTATTAGCTGCAAGAGCATTTATTATGGAGCCAAAATATGATATGTTGGAAGGAAATTTAGTAGTATTTAATTCAAGTAGTGGTACTCAATCTTCATTACCCTATCACGAAAAGAAACATGGTATTTATACTTATTTCTTACTTAAAAAATTAAAAGAAACCAATGGGTATATAAATTATGGAGAACTTTCAGAATATTTAGATAAAAAAGTATCCATTGAATCGCTGCGAATTAATTCAAAAGAACAAGACCCAAAAGTGAATATTAGTGCAACAATAAAAGATAATTGGGAAAACCAGGTTTTTAAAACTAAAAAATAGACTATTTGAATTGGCTTATAATATATTATAATAATTACCGCTGAGGCGCTAAGACACAGAGAAAATAAAGTTATGCATTTTTGTGTTTTTTCAATTTAAATAAAAAGTTATGGAAAAGGAACAATTTAATTTACTATCAAAGAATATTTTAGATACATCAATTCGAGTTCACAAGGAAATGGGACCTGGATTACTAGAATCAGTATACGAACTTTGTTTAACAAAAGAATTACATCTAAGAGGAATAAAAGCTGAAAGACAAGTGTTTCTTCCTTTATTTTATCGTGGTGAAGAACTAAATAAAGATTTTAGAATAGATATTTTGGTTGAAGATGAAATAGTAATCGAAGTAAAAACAGCAGAATTTTTATTACCAGTTCATGAAGCTCAAATTATATCTTATTTAAAACTTGCAGATAAAAGACTTGGCTTTTTAATTAATTTTAATGTGCCGCTTCTAAAAAATGGATTTAGAAGATTTGTAAACAATTTCTAATATTTACCTCTGAAAAGCAAAGACGTAGATATATTTTTACTTTGTGCCTTTGTGCCTTTGCGGTTAAATTTTAAATAAAGGGAAAAAGATATTTTAAGCGATGGCATCCCTTAAATTTTAATAAGTTCAGCTACAACAAATGTACTACCGCCAATAAAAATAAAATCATCTGGATTAGAATTATTCTTTGCTGCAACAAATGCTTCTGTTACCTTAATGAATGGCTCTCCATTTAATCCATATTTTTTAGCCATCTTTTGAAGTTCGTTTTCATTCAATGCTCTTGGAATATTGGCTTTCGTAAAATAATATATTGCTTCTTTTGGAAATAAGGGTAAAATTGAATCTAAATTTTTATCATTTACGAATCCTAAAATCACATGAAGTTCTTTAAATGGAATATTAATAATTTGATTTAATACCAGCTTTATACCATCTTCATTATGTGCCGTATCACAAACTATTCTTGGGTTTGTCCCCAAAACTTCCCATCTTCCATGCAAACCTGTATTTCTAACTACATTTTCCAATCCCTTATAAATAACATTTTGTTGAATTTTAATTCCTTTTTTATTCAAAATATCTACTGTTTTTAGAACCGGGATAATATTTAATCGTTGGTAATTGCCTAACAAATCAATTTTTAAACTAGGGTATTCTATTTTTTTACTTCTTTTAATTTGCAAAACTTGCTTACTATCAGTTGATAGTAAACTGTATTCAGTGTAATATATCTTATCAGCAAAATAAATTTCTGAATTTTTCGATTTTGCTATATTTAAAAATACA
Organism: uncultured Bacteroidales bacterium; assembly: GCA_964496465.1. GTDB lineage: Bacteria > Bacteroidota > Bacteroidia > Bacteroidales > CAYFUP01 > CAZBZX01. The sequence goes on along the minus strand of CAZBZX010000019.1, from coordinate 8,688 downwards.
GAATCTATTTCTTCATCACTTTGTCCAATAATTACAGGAACAGATTCTTTAATTATTCCTGCTTTTTCATTAGCGATGAGAAATTTTGAATTTCCCAGTAATTCATTATGATCCAAGCTAATATTTGTAATAATTGATACCTCAGGTGTAATAATATTGGTAGAATCAAGTCTGCCTCCTAACCCGACTTCTATAACTGCATAATCAACATTTTCTTTAGCAAAATAGTAAAATGCCATAGCCACAGTAATCTCAAAAAAAGAAGGTTGCATTTCATCAAATAACTGAAAATTTTCGGTAATGAAACTTACTACTTCTTTTTTTGGAATTACTTTTCCATTTATTTTTATCCGTTCTCGAAAATCTTTTAAATGAGGCGAAGTATATAACCCAACCTTAAATCCAGCCGTTTGCAATATAGATGCCAACATATGTGATACGGAGCCCTTTCCGTTAGTTCCGGCAATATGTATAGATTTAAATTTTCGATGAGGATTTCCAAAATGATTATCCAATAGTATTGAATTATCTAGATTTTCCTTATAAGCAGCCTTACCAATTCTCTGGTAAAAAGGCAATTTATGATATAAATAATCAAGAATATCGTTATAGTTCATTTATTCAGTTCAAAAATAAAAGTTTAATGCTATTCTTTGATGCATAAAATTAGTATTTTTAGTAAGTAAATATAACATGAAAGAAAGATGAATAAGAAGAAAAAGGTTTTTGTGCTCGACACAAATGTGCTATTACATGATTATCAATGTATTTATAATTTCGAAAATAATGATATAGTTATCCCTATTGTAGTATTAGAAGAACTCGACCGATTTAAAAAAGGAAATGATTTGATAAATTATCATGCTCGTGAATTTACAAGAGAATTAGACAGATTATCAGGCAATAGCTTATTTAATGGGGGTATTTCATTAGGTAAAGGAAAAGGAAATCTTTCAATTGAAACCGGGAAGCCTTATTCACTTGAGATATTAGAATCGTTTCCTGAGAATACACCTGATCATAGAATACTAGCTATTGCAGACCATGTTAAGAAAAAATTTGCAGACAGGCGCGTATCATTAATTACTAAAGATATAAACCTGAGGATGAAAGCCAAATCGTTAGGAATTAATGCGCAGGATTATGAAAACGATAAAGTAAGCAATATTGATGATCTATATAAAGCAATTACTACTCATGAAAATGTAAATAATGAACTTATTTCAACGCTTTATGAAAATTATGAGGGAGTGCCGGTTGATAATTTCAAATTTCCATTAGAGCCTATTGATCATCAATATTATATTTTAAAAAGCAATAAGTCGAGTGTGCTTGCACACTATAATCCTTTTAGCAAATTTATCGATAGGGTTGAAAAGAAAAAAGCATATGGTATAGAACCCCGGAATGCTGAGCAGACTTTTTCTTTAGATGCTTTATCGCGACCAGAAATTCAACTTGTTACACTTACTGGAAAAGCTGGTACCGGAAAAACATTATTAGCCTTAGCAGCAGCTCTTGATCAAATTAATAAATATCACCAGATTTTATTAGCTAGGCCAATTGTTCCGCTTGCAAACAGAGATATGGGCTTTTTACCCGGCGATATAAAAGAAAAAATAGGACCATATATGCAACCGCTTTTTGATAATTTATCGGTTATTAAAAATAAATTTACTCAGCAAAGTAAGGATTATCAAAAAATTGAAGAATGGGAAAAAAGTGAGAAATTAGTAATTACACCATTGGCATATATTAGGGGTAGAAGCTTATCCAATGTATTTTTTATAGTTGATGAGGCCCAAAACCTAACACCACATGAGGTAAAAACAATTATAACCCGGGCTGGGGAAGGAACTAAAATGGTATTTACAGGCGATATAGAACAAATTGATTCGCCTTATTTGGATACAGAATCAAACGGACTTTCTTTTTTAACGGATAAAATGAAAGGACAAAATCTATTTGCCCATGTCCATTTAATTAAGGGCGAAAGGAGTTATTTAGCCGAATTGGCAAGTAAATTATTATAATTTATTATTATTGAATTAAAATTTGACAATGAAAACATTAATAATTGTCCGGCATGGTAAATCTGACTGGTCAAATGATGTTGATGACATTGACCGTCCTTTAAAAAACAGAGGTGTAAATGATGCTTATACAATGGCTAATAGGTTAGCAAATATGAATATTATTCCTGAAATGATAATTTCCAGCCCTGCAACTCGTGCACTAAGTACTGCCATTATTTTTGCACGTGAAATGAAAATCCATACAAGTAAAATAAATATTAATGAAACATTGTATTTTTCTGGTATTGATGAAATATTAAATGAAATTTATATTATTGATAACAAAGTTTCAAGTATAATGATTTTTGGGCATAATCCAACTTTTACTAATTTTGCAAACAAATTTGTTAAAAACCAAATTGATAATATTCCCACATCAGGAGTTGTTATTTTAAAATTTGATGCAGATAATTGGAGTAATATCAATAAAAAAAATTTAAAAGATGAGATTTTTGATTATCCAAAAAATGAATAATATATAAATGGCCAGACAAAAAACAATTATTAATAGAGAAATTAGCTGGCTTTCATTTAATGAGAGAGTGCTCCAAGAAGCGGCAGATAAAACAGTTCCTTTAACTGAACGTTTTCGTTTTTTAGGAATTTTTTCAAATAACAGGGATGAGTTTTTTAAGGTTAGGGTAGCTTCGATAAAAAGAACTATTGAATTTGAAAAAAAGAAGGCAAGATCGATTTTAGGGGAAGAACCTATCAACTTAATGAACCAAATTCAAAAAATAATATTAAAACAGCAAGCTGAATTTAACAGAATTTATGTTAGTTTAATTAAGGAACTTAAAAATTATAATGTTTATGTAATAGATGAAAAAACTATTTGTAATGAGCATATTGAATTTCTGGAAAATTATTTTGAAGAGAATGTACTTTCTGAATTGTCACCAATAATGCTTAACAATGTTGATAAATTTCCATATCTGAAAGATAAATCGATATATCTTTCAGTAAAATTAATTAAAAATGATCCACCTAAAACTGAATATGCGTTAATTGAGGTTCCTTCTGAAAAAATATCAAGATTTATCATTTTACCTCAACTTGGTAATAAAAAATATATGATCATGCTTGATGATGTAATTCGATATTTCTTACCCAAAGTATTTTCAATATTGAATTACGATAAATATCAAGCAAATATTATAAAAATAACAAGAGATGCCGAATTAGATATTGATAATGATATTTCGATAAGTTTGCTTGAAAAAATTACCAAGGGAATTTCTGATAGAAAAAGTGGTCAGGCAGTTCGTTTTTTATACGACAGGGATATCCCTACTGACTTACTGGATTATTTAATTGACAAGATGAGATTAGGTAGTTATGATCATTTAATAAAGGGAATGCGTTATCATAACTTCAAAGATTTTATGAAATTTCCAAATTTTGGTGAGTCCGATCTTGAATACCCCCCCACTCCACCATTACAACATCCACTTCTTAAAGATACAAATGATATATTATCAGTTCTTGATAAAAAAGATGTTTTATTACACGTTCCATATCAGGATTTCGGACATTACATTAAATTAATAAGGCAGGCAGCTATTGATCCTACTGTTGTCTCAATTAAAATTACTATCTATAGAGTAGCAGCTGATTCAAAAGTTATGAACGCGTTGATAAATGCAGCACGAAATGGGAAATCAGTAACCGCATGCTTTGAATTACAAGCCAGATTTGATGAAGAATTAAATATATATTGGTCAAAAAAACTTGAAGAGGCAGGAGGAAGAGTATTTTTTGGTGTTCCAGGTTTAAAAGTCCATAGTAAGCTTACATTTATAACAAAAAAATCACAAGGTAAAGATGTTGACTATGCAGTTGTTGGAACCGGCAACTTTCATGAAGGAAATGCGAAGGTATATTGTGATGCTTTCTTATTGACCAGTAACAAAAAAATTACTAGCGAAGTAAGAAAAGTTTTTAATTTTTTTATTAATACATATAGAAGTTTTAAATATAAAAGTCTTCTTGTCTCGCCTCTTTATCAAAGAAGGAAGCTAAACATTTTAATTGATCAGGAAATTAAGAATCATAATGAAGGTAAACCTGCCTATATAATTCTTAAGTTAAATAACCTGGTTGACAAAGAAATGATAAACAAATTGTATCAGGCTAACAATGAAGGAATTAAAATAACTTTGATTATAAGGGGGATATGCTCACTAATTCCGGGAGTCAAAGGTATGAGTGAAAATATTGAAGTGATTAGTATTGTAGACAAATTTCTTGAACATACAAGATTTTTTATTTTCTGCAACAGTGGAGATGAGTTGATTTATCTCTCTTCGGCTGACTGGATGACGAGAAATCTTGACTTTAGGGTTGAAGCATCGGTACCAGTTTTAGACCCTGATATCAAAAAAGAAATAAAAGAAATTATCAATTTACAACTACTGGATAACACCAAATCGCGTAAAATTGACATCCTTCAACAAAATAAATATAAAACAAAAGGCAAAAACGTAGCTTCACTTAATTCACAATTTGAAACCTACAAATACTATCAACAGAAACTTAAAAATTCGGATTAACCATAATTAAATTTTCGACTTTAGATTTTGGAAAAAAATAATGCAAATAAAAAAGTAGCCTTTTATACATTAGGTTGTAAGCTCAATTTTTCAGAAACATCAACTATCTCGAGAGATTTTGAAAAAAATGGGTACTCAAAGGTTAATTTTACTTCCGAAGCCAACGTTTATGTAATTAATACCTGTACTGTTACCGAACTTGCCGATAAAAAATGTCGAAATGCCATTCGAAGAGCAGTAAAAAAATCACCGGAAGCTAAGATAATTGCCATTGGTTGCTATGCCCAGCTTAAACCGGAAGTTTTATCTCAGATAAAAGGAATTGATTTAATTCTAGGGAATCATGAAAAATTTAAAATTTTTGATTATTTAAAATCCACAGAAAAAACAAATCATCCGGAAATATATACCTGTCCAATTGAAATGCAGGATCACTTCTCTCCTTCCTATTCTATTAATGACAGAACCCGATCCTTTCTTAAAATTCAGGATGGATGCGATTATCATTGTTCATATTGCACTATTCCTTTAGCAAGAGGAAAAAGCAGAAATCAACCCATTAAAGAAATTATTAAACAGGCAATCGAAATTGGACAATCAGGAGTTAAAGAAATTGTGCTTACTGGAGTAAATACAGGCGATTTTGGGAAAAGTACAGGAGAATCATTTCTCGAGTTAATTAAAAAATTAGATAAAATTGATGCTATTGAAAGAATTAGAATTTCATCTATTGAACCTAACTTATTAACTGATGCAATTATAGAATTTGTAAATGGTTCAAATAAATTTGTTCCGCATTATCACATACCCTTACAATCAGGTTGCAATGATATATTAAAGCTAATGCAAAGAAGATATAAAAGAGAATTATTTGCTGAAAAAATAAATTCCATTCACGAAATAAATCCATATTCATGTATTGGAGTCGATGTTATTGTTGGATTTCCTGGTGAAACGGATGAAATGTTTGATGAAACAAAATCTTTTTTAGGTTCTCTTGATATTTCCTATTTACATGTATTTACTTACTCTGAAAGGAAAAATACGAAATCAGCCTTAATGGATAATAAAGTTTCTGATAAAGAAAAAAATATTAGAAGTAAAACATTATTAGAACTTTCCGAAAAGAAACGTTTACAATTTTATTCCAGAAATATTGGTCATAATGTAAACGTATTATTTGAGAGTCAAAATCAAGCTGGAAAAATGTTTGGATTTACTGAAAATTATATTAAAATAGAGGCCGATTATAATACATCGTTTGTAAATAAAGTATGTAAAGGAAAAATAACTAGAATTAATAGCAATTTTAACTGTGAAATAGAATTATATAATGAATCTTGATCAAGTAACAAATCAGGTAAAAGAAGTTGCAATTACGGTTGCTGGTTTTATTAATGGTGAGAGATATAAATTTGATATTTCCAGCAAAGAAACGAAAGGACAACATAATTTTGTAACGTATGTTGACAAAGAAGCAGAAAGAAGAATTGTTGATGCATTAAGTAAAATATTACCTGAAGCTGGTTTCATTACTGAAGAAGGTACATCAACAAAACAAAGTGATTTATATAACTGGGTTATCGATCCATTAGATGGCACAACTAATTTTATGCATGGAATGCCTCCTTTTGCTATCAGTATTGCTCTATTAAATAAAAACAAACCCATCATTGGAGTAATATATGAAATTGGACTACAGGAATGTTTTTATGCAAATATCAAATCAAAAGCATATTTAAACAATCAGGAAATTCATGTTTCCGAAATAAAAAAAGTGAATGATTCGTTAATTGCTACAGGGTTTCCTTATACCAATTTTTCAAGGCTTAATAATTTTTTTGAGAGTATGGATTATTTTATGCGTAATTCTCATGGATTAAGACGATTAGGGTCAGCCGCAACAGATTTAGCCTATGTTGCTTGCGGTAGATGTGATGCCTTTTATGAATATGGTTTAAATCCGTGGGATGTAGCAGCAGGATGTTTAATAATTGAACAAGCTGGTGGTAAAATCTCCGATTTTAATGGAAGTAATAATTATATATTCGGTAAGGATATAATTGCCACAAATAATTATATTTTTGATGAATTTTTAGGAATTATTAATAAAATAATGAATACTAAGTGAATAAAATTCTTTTTAAGATAGTTTATAGCATAATTTGGTTGATAACATTATTACCAATTAATCTTCTATACAAGCTATCAGATGTGATGTATTTTTTAGCTTACTATGTGGTTGGATATAGAAAGAAAGTAGTAATTACTAATTTAAAAAATGCATTTCCTTTAAAAGACAATAAAGAAATAAAGCAAATAACAAAAGCTTTTTATGCTCACTTATGTGATAATCTTCTTGAAACAGCTTTAATGATTAATATGCCAGCAAAAGAATATGCTAAAAGATTTGTTTTTAAAAATCTAGAGGTTTTAGACGATTTATATAAAAAGGGTAAAAGTGTTTGTGCGGTATTTGGACATTACGGTAATTGGGATTGGACATCAGCTTTAAATATGTATACTAAGTATCAGGTTTATGCAATTTATATGCCTATTAAAAATAAAAATATTGATAATCTTGTAAATAAGTTGAGAGGAAAATTTGGAATGAAATTGATTCATAAGCAATATGCCGCAAGAACAATTTTAAATTTAAGTGAATCTAAAGAGCTTTTTATTGCATATTTTATTGGAGATCAAACCCCTAGCAAGCATGAAATTAGCTATTGGACTAAGTTTTTAAATCAAGATACACCTGTTTTTTTAGGAACTGAGAAAATAGCAAGAAAAACAAATCAGGCTGTAGTATATTTTGATATTACCAAAGTTAAAAGGGGTTATTATGAAATTGAATTTATAAAACTTTTTGAAAATTCATCAGAAACAAAAGAATATGAAATAACAGAAAGCCATCTTAGATATTTAGAAAAAAGAATAATTGAAAAACCAGAGTATTGGTTATGGTCGCATAGAAGATGGAAATACAAAAAATCAAAAAAAAGATAAGTTGATCAATGTAGCTATTGCCATATTAAACTGGAATGGGGTAGATTATTTAAAAAAATTTCTTCCTTCAGTTATTAAATACTCTTTGGTTGATGGGGTTAAAATTTATATTATTGATAATGCGTCAACTGATTCGTCAATTGAATATATTAAAAAAAACTATAAAAATATTTATTTAATTGAATTAGATAAAAATTATGGCTTTGCTAAAGGTTATAATATTGGTCTCTCAAAAATAAAAGCCAACTACTTTCTACTTTTAAATTCAGACGTTGAGGCAACAAAAGATTGGTTAATACCTTTAATTGATCTTTTAGAAAATGATAAAAAAATAGTTGCATGTCAGCCAAAAATTTTATCATATGCTGATAAAGAAAAATTTGAGTATGCCGGAGCAGCAGGAGGATATATTGATAAATTTGGCTATCCCTTTTGTCAGGGAAGAATTTTCAATATTAATGAAACTGATGAGGGACAGTATAATGAAAAGAAATCAATATTTTGGGCAACAGGGGCTTGTATATTAATAAAAGCTAATATATTTCATGAAGCTGGAGGTTTTGATAATAGCTTTTTCGCCCATATGGAAGAAATAGACCTTTGTTGGCGACTTAAAAATATAGGGTATAAAATTTATTACGTTCCTGATTCAATAATCTATCATCTCGGTGGAGGCACCCTACCTAAAACAAATCCAAAAAAGACTTTTTTGAATTTCAGAAACAACTATTTTCTATTATATAAAAACTTGAGATTCTTCCCCTTTCTAAAAATTTATTTTGCTAGAATTCTGTTTGATTTTGGGTCCTTTTTATTATTTATAAGTGAATTTAAATTAAAAGATGCCATTGCAATAATTAAAGCTCATATTGCATTTTGGTTTTCTATTAAAAAATTAACTAAAGCAAAAAGAATTTTTTCTCAAAGAATAAAAAATAGAAAGCATGCTGAAATCTATAAAAAGAGCATTGTAATTGATTTTTATTATAAAAAAGTAAGGAGTTTTAAAAACTTAGAATTTAATATTAAATCCTATAAATAGCTCACTAGGT
>CAZBZX010000018.1:19604-21498 GCA_964496465.1 uncultured Bacteroidales bacterium | reverse complement strand
CTTTAAGAAAATAAAACTGGGTAAGGAAATCACCAATCAGGCACGAAAATGATGCAGGATTATGAAAATATCCCACAATGTAATCCCCGCTTAACCTGAAAAATTGCATTTGTTCGATATAATACAAATGATATTTATAGAAAAATGCAAAAAAGATAAAACACCCTCCAAAATAAAGGGCTGTCAATATCTTCCTGAAATCGAAATTGGATGCCAAATATTTCTTCATATGAATTAGCCTGGTAAATAATGAAGGATTCATTATTAATAATTAAGAATTACTTTTAAAAATAAAAGTAATTAAAATTGTATTTTATAAAAACTATTATCTGCAATAATATTTTCTCCAAAGTGCAAACCCCAAGAAATAGCGGGCTGAGGCAGGGGAGGCAAATATTTATACAAATAAAAAATGAAGTTTATTATTGCATATCATTTGCATTTCCAATTGGAGGACTGTTCTATAATAAAAGTATATATTTCTAAACCAATAGAAGAAAAACTATTGTTGGAGTTGATTAGTAAATATTTAATTATTAAATAAGTTTCTTAATTAAGTTATAGTTTATCTTTTTAGATTTTTTGTATTCCCGAATTTATTCAAATTTTTTGTTTGATTACAAATTCTACAAATTTCTCAACGTAGGAGGAATGTATTGCATAACAAATTTTCATAAGCTCCTTTGTAAATAAACAATTTTGCGAGTAACTTATAGGTTATATGTGGCCAATGGCAATCAAAAGTATTTATCTTCTCAAAAAAGAACATCTATAATAAAAATCTTAAATTTTCTTAACAAATAGTTCTAAAAGGAATTAAACAGATTATATAAGGAACGTTGCACCTTGCTATTCATGGCACGAGTTCAAATTCTATTTTGCCGGGCAGTAAAAAAATCACTTATTATCTAATTAATACTAAATAATTGGCAATGAATTTTAAATTTAATGTTTCCTATAATGCAATGTTTTAGGCTCCTCATTGCGATAGGTCTTTAACATTGTAGATAATAAAGCGGTTATAAGAACATTCTTGTTTTTGACTAACAGTGGAACCCCTGAAGATCAAAAACTTGAAGATATAAGCAGATTAAAAAAGATCGATAAGCAATATTTGGCCATTGATAAACTCAGCACATTCCAGGTATCAGATATTGCTGACAACAACGAATTAAAGGAATTATTTGAAGAAGCAGGTTGCGGATTACTATTTAAGATAGATTATGCAACCATTGATTTTGAAAACATTAACATTAATATACCCAATGACTTCATAAATTACATTAATCCAGCACCAGCAATATGTTTGTAAATGATGGGAGGGAAGGCAGGTGTTTTTCTTACTTTATAAAGCTTCTAAATTCCTCATAATGGAACAATCATATATTGATAAGAGCAATTTATTTCAATAATCATCAAAAAATAAATCAAAAAAAAATAATTCATTTTTAAAGAATAAGAAAATATCTCATGATTATTGCTCTTCGTAATATATTAATTGTAAATTTGACAGAAACCTAAAAATTTTAGAAAATGGCAAAAAATGTAAACTACAACCAAATTGATTCGCCTTTGTCTAAAAAATTGCTTAAGAATATTAATCTTATAATTATTGGATTAATTTCATTGGTGATTATCTTAAGCGCATTTTTTCAGATAGACCCGGAGGAAGTGGGTGTTATTACTCGTTTCGGTAAATATGTACGAAAAGTTGAACCAGGACTTAACATTAAAGTGCCTTTTATTGAACGGATATACAAAGTGCCTGTGGAAAGGCAGCAAAAATTGGAATTTGGATTCCGCACAGTACGAGCTGGTATTAATACACAATATACCAAGTATGGGACTGGTGATGAATCAATAATGTTAACAGGCGATCTTAACCTTGCAGATG
>CAZBZX010000018.1:0-19594 GCA_964496465.1 uncultured Bacteroidales bacterium | reverse complement strand
CAGATGTGGAATGGGTAGTTCAATACCGGATTGATGATGCTTACAATTACCTGTTTAAGGTAAGGAACCCTGAAAATTCATTACGTGATATTTCAGAAGCAGCGCTGCGTCAAATTGTCGGAGATCGTACTGTAAATGAAGTACTTACAGTAGGCCGAACAGAAATAGCCACTAAAATGGAAGAGCTTGTAAACCAAATTTGCGATGAATATTCGTTGGGAATTAAAATTGATCAGGTAGTGCTACAGGACGTTAATCCGCCTGAAGCTGTAAAAGCCGCTTTTAATGCAGTAAACCAGGCACAACAAGAGAAGGAAACCCTGATTAACCAAGCAAAATCTGAGTATAATAAAGTTATCCCAAAAGCCAGTGGTCAGGCGGAGGAAACCATACAAAAAGCAGAAGGGTTTGCTACCGAACGAGTGAACAATGCTCTTGGAGAAGTTGCCCGATTTAACGCCCTTTATAAAGAATACATTAAAGCTCCTGAAGTTACCAAAAGGAGAATATATCTTGAAACAATGGTGTCGGTTTTACCTAAATTAGGAAATAAAATCATAGTTGATGAAAAAGGCAACAACGTATTACCTTTGCTACAAATGCCATTAAACAAATAACACTTTAAAATTATGAAACGAAATAAAACCATATTAATAATCATTACATTAATCATTCTTTTAATAGTTGTAGTGCAAAGTACATATATTGTAAAAGAAACTGAACAAGTAGTCATTACACAATTTGGAAAACCTGTTGGAGAAGCAATAACAAAACCAGGCCTCAAATTTAAAACACCTTTTATTCAAAAAACCAATTATTTTGAAAAACGTTACATGGAATGGGATGGGGACCCCAATCAGGTTCCAACAAAAGATAAAAAATTTATATTTGTTGATACTTATGCCCGTTGGCAGATTACAGACCCATTACAGTTTTTTAAAAGAATGACCAATGAACGAGGCGCTCAATCACGTCTGGATGATATTATTGATGGTGAAACCAGGGATTATATTGCAGCACACAACCTGGAAGAAGCAGTACGTTCAACCAACAGGGTTCCTGTATCTTCTGGTGTAATAGGTGAAATGATTGGAGATTCGCTTGCCAATATTACCGTGGGCCGTCAGGAACTACAGCGCATGATCCTTAAATCTGCCAATGAAAAAGCTCAGGATCTTGGTATTGTAATTCTTGACTTTCGGTTTAAACGTATTAATTACGTTCAGGAAGTGAGCACACAGGTTTATGAACGTATGAAAAGCGAAAGGTTCCGTATAGCGGATAAATTTAGGTCGGAAGGCCAGGGTGAAGCTTCACGTATTAATGGCGAGAAAGAAAGGGAATTGAAAACGATTCAATCCGAAGCTTTCAGAAAAGCTGAAGAAATAAAGGGAAAGGCCGATGCAAAAGCTGCGGCAATTTATGCTGCTGCATATAATCAGACACCTGCATCGCGAGAGTTGTATGGTTTTTTGAAATCGATGGAAACATTTGAAAAAACATTTGACACTAGCACATCAGTGATATTATCCACTGACAGTGAGCTTTTCAAATACTTGAAAAGCATGAAATAATTATAATGTATGAGGAATTTGTTTTAAATATTAATTTCCTTGAATAAAATAGTGCAATAATAACATGTGATGTTTCTAGCCTTATATTCCTTAAAATAATCATTTAATTGTTTATTGATTTGAAATTTGTTATTTTTATTATAAGTACAATACAATCAAGTTTTAAATATTTCAAACAATAAATAAGAATATATGAGTAAGTGGATTGCCATTGAAATATTAATAATACTTTATTTTTATTCATTGCAAAGTAATGGTAATCAAGCAAGTTTTACATTCAACCAAATTTCTATAAAGCAACGACTTCCCGGGGCAAATGTTCAAAGTGTTTATCAGGATCATAACGGATTAATGTGGTTTGCCATAGAATCTGTTGGTTTATGCAAATACGATGGTAAAAATTTTACAGTTTATGATTATTCAGCAACAGATTCCAATACTATTTCAAATAATTTTCCTACGGTTATTGCAGAAGACACGACTGGTAACTTATGGATTGGTACAACAGAAGGTTTAAATGAATTTAACCGAAAAAAGGGTGTTTGGAAAAGATATTTATATAATGCTGATTTTGAAAATTGTATCCCAAATAATTACATAACCGATTTACACGTAGATAGGTATAATAACATATGGATTGCAACAAGAAAAGGGGTAAGTAAATATTTAAAAATTGAATAAGGTTTTATAATATGCTGATCAAAAAGAGATAGGTAAAATGTTATTAAATAATTAATAATTCAGAAGTGCAACATAGGAATATAAAATATTATCCAAATTTGAAGATATTATTAATACCTGTTTTATTTATAGCTACTTTTTTACTTTCCTTTGGACAGAATGATTTGCAGAATTATTACACTGAAAGTCTTAAAATAAATAACACAGGAATGTATGTTTTAGGAGCATGGGCTATTACCAATATGTCATCAGGAGCTTATGGATGGTCAAAAAATACAGGTGAAAGGATGTATTTCCATCAAATGAATTTTTTTTGGAACACAATAAACTTGTCTATTGCCGGTATTACTCTTTATAATAATAATCAAATTGACTTTTCAATTTTAAATCAAAATGATATTATAAATAAGCACATTAAAACCGAGTCCATTTTTTTAATTAATTCGGCCTTAGATGTAGGTTATATTGGTGCTGGTTTGTTCTTGAAGCATTTATCTAAAAAATCTTCCAAAAGAATTGATTTGCTTAAAGGTTATGGGAATTCAGTGATATTGCAAGGAAGCTTTTTATTAGTTTTTGATCTAATTATGTATAGCATACTAAAGGGCCATCGAATGGATTTTCTTAATCCTATAAACTTTTCATTATCGCCAGAATTAACTGAGCTTCATTTTTTTATCAAAATATAAATTATAATTTATTTAAAATATCTGGATACAATTCATTTTTAACCCACAAATAATTTGGTTCGAATTCTAAAATCCTTTTATACATATTTTTAGCTTTTTCATATTCTTCTGCCTCAGTATACCAGCGTCCTAAATTAGTCATGACAAGAAGATACAACCAGTTGTGCAGTAAATAATCTTTATCTTGCTCAAATAAACCAACTGATTTTGTATGACATTCAATTGCTGTGCTTAATCCGCCACCAAGAAATGATGGAATATAATAACTTATATTTCCTTTTTCCATCCAAACGCGGGCATTTACATTATCCATATCCATTGCAATATCCATGTATTCTAAACTCTTCATACCATACTTTGGTGCTTTTAATTTATTAAATTCAATTTTAAAGCCATATAAGGCAGCTTTTAAGGAATAAATCTCTGCCCATAATGAATCATGTTTTAAAAGTTTATTGGCGTTATGCTCCGCCTTATGTAAATATTTATGGGCTTTATCTCGCTGGTTAGTAATTATACAATAAACAATAAATCCATATTCAGCAAATACTAAATCATATAAACAATTAATTGATTTTGTCACTTTATGATTTTCTTCCATTTTTTTCATTTGGTTTTCCCATAAGTGCATTTTATCATTTATAAATGAATTATATAATTCTTTATTACACTCAACTTGCGCATGTAAATTAAAACCAATAATCAAAAATAGAAAAACACTAATTAGTATATGATTCGACCTTTCCATTTTCCTTTTTTCATTAGTTTATAATAAAGAGAATTTAAAACAATTAAACCAAAACTAAATTGCCTTGGAATTAAATATAGAAGATTATTTTTAATGTTTTGTTTACTTATAATTGAAATCATTATATACATTAAAAAGCTAAGAAATAAATAAAGAATAAGATCTCGCCAATTTAACATAAAAGCAATGTAAAAAACACCAAATAAGGAGCAAAATGTAAAAAACAGCATGAAAGATATACTGTTACTAAAAAAAGCAAGTACATTTTTTGAAAAACCATTTAAACCTTCTTTATAACTCGAATACATCCTGCATTTAATTCGCTTATCCCCTAATAGAGTATGAACTTCATACTTACTTTTCTTCATTAACCTTAAAATTTTAATATCTTCCACCTTTTCATTTTTAACAATTTTATGCCAATAATGTTTTATATAATCGCTGGCATTAAATAACATAAATTGTCCGTTTGCTGCTGAAAATGAAGTCCATGAGCATTTCTTAATTAAAAACATTGGGAGCAGGGATAATAATATCCAGTTCATTATTGGAACTGTTAATTTTTCCCCAGTTGAATGCATTTCCTGCATTGGAAAAATCGACAATAAAGAAAGCTTATTCTTATTAGAATAGGCAATTGTATTCTCAATTATATTCTTTGAAATACGAATATCAGCATCAAGAAATAGGAGGTATGTACCTTTTGCTGCAGTGGATAATTGATGGCAGGCATAATTTTTTCCTAACCAATTTTCAGGTAATTTTTGTCCTTTAATTATTGTAATTCGTTCATCTTGGTTTATAAATTCTCTGATTATTTCAGCTGTATTGTCCTCCGAATCATCATCATATATAATGATTTCAATGTTATTATAATCCTGAATTAAAATATCGTTTAAAATATTGCCTATGTTTTTTTCTTCATTTCTTGCAGGTATTAATATGGATACAAGTGGTTTATCTGTAATTTTTAAATTTACCGGAGGTTTTAGTCTTGAAATAAAATTTGTTAATACAACAAAAAATCGAAGTACTAAAAATCCAAAGATTATATATGCAATTATTAGGTATGCCATGTTATTCTTTTTGAGATAGCATACATTCTTTTAAAAAAGCATTATAAGCCTTTTCTAAATCAGCAATTGTATTTATGCTTTCGAAATTATAATTACGCAAATAAAAATTCAGTTGCGGTTTTTTAGTTGAGAAATAATCTATAAGAGCAGCATAAAAAACCAGTTGAAATGGTTTTTTTACATTTTTAAAGATGTTTAAGATACCTTTTTCGAATTTTAAAGGGAATGTATATGAAGATTGTATTTCTCCTTGTGGAAAGAGTAATAAAAGATTAGCATTATTTTTTAAAATCTCTTTTGAATATTGAAAAGTTTCCGCCATGGAACGATCTCCTTTTTTTATCGAAAATGCACCTGCTTTATTTAGAAACATTCTATGTGTTAATTGCTCTTCAAGCATCATAACATGAATTTTCTTTTTAAATATTTTTAAATTTAGGTATACTGCAAAAAACCCATCCCACCATGTTGAATGATTCCCTATTAAAAGTACAGGTAATGAAGGGGGAGGAATATGATTTACAATTTTAATACTTGAAAAATGATTACGAATATTTAACCTGGTATATATGTTAAAAAAATTAACAAAAAAAGGAATATGCCTGGCCTTTATTATCATATTATAAAAATGAATAATAAATTAATAATATAACAAAAAACACAAACTGGTAAATTATAATATAAAAGGCTATTTCGTTCTTAATTTTAATTCTATTTATTTTTAGAATTGCTAAAAACACAAATGAAGCAATTAACCAGGTTATTGAATTTTTTAAATGAAAATCGCTATTTTCCCAATTCCACATACCAAGACTTACTGCCACAGGTTCCATAATTAAATCAAAAATTACCAATAAAATAGCTCCAATAGACAGCTTTAATATTGAATGTATTTTTACATTATCTATTATTGCATATGTGCAATAAATTAGCATAATCCAATTTAAACCAATAATTAAAGGGGTATTAAATAATACAGGTCCTAAAAGTTTTCCATAACTATATGAACCAAAAATTATACCTGTATTAACGCCAAATGCTTCGGCTAAAAAACCTAACATAATTATAATAATGGCAAGAACAATAAATTTTGAATTCCAGTTTTCATGAAAGTTAATTAGTAATAATATATTTAACAGTATTGCGAATGGTATTAAAAACTTAAAAAAAGGATAGGAGTAGGGTATTAAAAATCCTGCAATAGCAACACAATTAAAAATTAGTAAAAACTTTTTTACCTCTTTCAATTCTAATTTTTTAACAATTCCCATAAAAAAGAATTAATGTTTAAGTTATTCTATTTTACAATTAGCAATATACTTAATTTATTAGTTCATCAACAATTTTAGCAGATGCCAGGCATAAGGGAATACCACCACCCGGATGCACTGAACCACCTACAAAATATAAGCCATTAATATTATTTTTAAAATTAGCATGCCTGATAAATGCCGAAAATTTACTATTTGAACTTGGTCCATATAGTGCCCCTTTATATGATAATGATGTTTGTTCAATCGACTTGGGATTTGCAACTGTCTCAAATTCAATACAATCCTCTATATTTATTTTAAGCATTTTATTAATTTTTTCTATTATACTTATTCTTGCTTTTTTAACTAAATCATCCCAATCCTGACCTACATTATTTGGAGCATTAATCATTGTAAACCAATTTTCAGAGTTAATAGGAGCATCATCATTCTTAAATTTTGAACTAATATAAATATAAATTGTTGGGTCGTTATATATCATTTTTTTATTAAAAATACATTTAAATTCTTCTTTGTAATTATCTGAAAATAAAATATTATGAATATCCAGTTCAGGGAATTTTTTATTAACTCCCCAATAAAAAATTATGGCAGACGAAGAATCTTCTTGTCTTCTGTAACGCGCAGGTATTTTTTTCTTGCTTAATAAATTTTTATATACGTAAGATATATCAGAGTCGCTAATTACATAATCAAATGCAATAAATTTTTCCTGAATTGTAATGCCCTTAATTTCTTTATTTGAATATGCAATTTCGTCTACTTTTGTATTAAAAATAAATTTTACACCTTTACGAATAGCTAATTGATACAAACCGTCAATAATTTGTCGCATGCCTTTTTCTGCCACAAAAGCTCCAATATTATGTTCAAGATGAGAAATTATTTTTAATGTGGCAGGAGCCTTGTATGGATTAGAACCATTATATGTAGCATACCTATCGAATAACTGTACAAGTTTTTTATCTATAAAACTTCTTTTATTCCTTTTATGCATGGAAACAAATGCATCGAGTTTATTTAATTTTCGGGCAATTTGTTTAGCCTCAGGAGTTAAAAATGTTTCAAGCTTTTGAAAAGGACTAAAAATGAAAATCTTAGCTGTTAGTTCATATAATTCTTTAGCTTTACTTAAAAAATCAAGAAAGTTTGTTCTCTTTTCTGTTGTTTTATTAACAATTTCATTTGCAAAATCATTAGCATCGCTAAAAGCATTAATTATTGTTCCATCTTCGTAAAAATACCTGCAAATGTTTTCTAATTTATTAATTTTAAGATATTTGCTAATATCTTCATTTGCCAATTCAAACAATTCTTCTATTAATTCTGGTAAAGTAAGCAGGGAAGGTCCAGTATCAAATCGGTAACCATTGTTTATAATTTCACCTATTTTCCCTCCTGGATAATCATTCTTTTCATATACTTCAACATTATAACCACGGCATGCTAGCCTAATAGCGCAGGCAATTCCTGCAATTCCGGAACCAATAACCGCAATTTTTTCAGGCATCTTTTTATGAATATGAAATTCCTAATGCTTAAATTTAATGAAAAATATTGGTTCACTTTCATAAACAAATATTATTTGTTAGTGTATATCAGTGAAATATTAGATATTTAGCTATATTAATGATTTATAATCTACTATTATTAAAGATCGAAATAATTAAAATTGATTTACAATTATTTAATTTTTTAAAGCAAGTTAATGTATCTTGTATTGAATTAGAATTTTAGTTTATACATCAAAATGAATTTATACACTATAAATGCACTAAAATGTAGTAAAATTATTACAAATAATTATAGTACTTCATTTTCTCTGGGGATTCGCTTTTTAGGTAAAAAATATAGAAAAGCAATCTACGCAATATATGGTTTCGTAAGATTTGCTGATGAAATAGTTGACAGCTTTTTTGATTATAATCAAAAAGAATTGCATGAAAAATTTAAAAAAGACACATACGATGCCATTAAAAATAAAATAAGCACAAATCCAATACTCCATAGTTTTCAATGGGTTGTTAATACTTACAATATTGATAAAAAATTAATTGATTCATTTCTATATAGCATGGAAATGGATCTTTATACAAAAAATTATTCAAAAGATGAATACAATACATATATATATGGATCTGCAGAAGTTGTTGGATTAATGTGTTTACAAGTTTATTATTTTAATAATAGAGAAAAATATAATGAACTTAAATATTATTCCAGAAAACTGGGTAGGGCATTTCAGCAAATCAATTTTTTAAGGGATGTAAAAGATGATTATATATCAAGAGGCAGAATATACTTTCCAGGTATTGATTTTCAAAATTTGACATCAAAAAAAAAGAAAGAAATTGAAAATAATATTGAAGATAATTTAAATGAAGCATTAAGAGGAATAATTAATCTTAAAAGGGGGGTGCGTTTTGGAGTATTTTTGGCCTATATCTACTTTAAAAAGCTATTAAAGAAAATTAAAAAAGTACATCCAAAAAAAATTTTTGAAATACGAATTAGAATTAATAATTTTTATAAGATTGGGCTATTAATGTGGTCCGTTTTTGCTTTTCATTTTAACAAATTTGTAAAATTAAAATTATTAAATTTAAAAGTATCAGTTGATGAAAATTCAGGATTTTGTTTTGGGGTAATAAAAGCAATAGAGAAAGCTGAAGAGCATTTGGAAAATTATAATGAATTATATTGCCTGGGAGAAATTGTTCATAATGATGAAGAAATTAAGCGCTTAGAAAGAAAAGGATTAAAAACAATTGAAAAAAAAGATATTAGTAATATAAGTAATTCTAGTATACTTTTTAGAGCGCACGGAGAACCACCAATAAGTTATAAATTGGTTGAGTCCAATAATAACATCACTATTGATGCATCTTGTCCAATTATTTTAAAACTGCAAGAGAAAATTAAGAACTCATTTGAGCAGAATGAAAAAATACTGATTTATGGAAAAAACAATCATCCTGAAGTAATAGGTTTAAAAGGTCAAATAAATAACAGTGCAATAGTTTTTGAGCGAATTGAGGATATAGATTTAAAGAATCTTCCCAAAAAATTCACATTATACAGCCAAACAACAATGGATGAAAGCGAATATTTAAATATTTATGAAAGCCTTAAGAAAAAAGGCTTCATAGTTAAATTAAATAATTCGGTATGCAAGCAAGTTTCTAATAGAAAAAATGCGCTATATGACTTTGCTACCCAATATGATAAAGTGATTTTTATTGCGGGAAAAAATTCTTCAAACGGAAAAGTGTTATATGATATTTGTAAAGAAAGTAATACAAATAGTTACTTTGTTTCTAATTTAGGAATGATTAAACCAAATATGTTTAAGAATAATGAATCTGTAGGTATTTGTGGTGCAACATCAACCCCAAAATGGTTAATGGAAGAAGCTTATTATCTTATAAAATCATATTAAACATATAAAATGCTTATAAAAAAAATACAAGCTTTATTTCATCCAGAACAATATCATGGTTGGGGAAAAACTAAAAGTTACTTTGAAGGATGGTATTACAAGGTTGTGAACAAAAAGGAAAACCAGGCTTTTGCTTTTATACCCGGAATTGCCATGGATGAAAAGGCTAATAAACAAGCATTTATACAGATACTAAACGGAAAAAAACTTACCGCAGAATATCATAAATTTGATATGAAAGAATTTCAAGCTAAATCTGGAAAATTTGAAATTAGACTGGCCAATAATATATTTACCAGCGAAAAAATCCAACTAAATTTAAATGAAATACAAGGGGAGTTAAGTTTTAATAATCAGGTTAAGTGGCCTAATAACTGGTATTCATCTGGTATAATGGGACCTTACGCATTTGCGCCTTTTATGGAGTGCTATCATGGTATATTAAGTATGGATCATTCAATTGATGGGCAGCTTGTAATTCACGATGAAGAAATTAACTTTACAGATGGGAGAGGATACATAGAAAAGGATTGGGGGCATTCTTTTCCAAGTGCATACATATGGATGCAATCCAATCATTTTAGTCGCTCTGGCATATCTCTAAAAGCTTCAGTTGCAAAAATACCTTGGCTTAGAAGCTCTTTTGTAGGATTTATTGCCGGGCTTTGGATAAATGATCGATTATTCGAATTTACAACCTATAATTCCACAATTCTCCGAAAATCTGCTATAAAAAAGGAGGTGGTTGAATTAGTAATGGAAAATCGCAAATACAGACTTGAAATCATTGCACACCGAAGGGAAGCAACAGAGCTTGCTTCACCAATTTTAGGTTTTATGGACGGTAGGATTAACGAAAGCATGACAGCTGAAATTGAGATTTTATTATTCGATAAAAAGAATAATAAAATAATGTTTCAAGATAAATGTAGAAATGCAGGCTTGGAAGTTGCAGGCAAGGTAAATGAAATTATAGTTAATTAATTAAGTTATAATGGCTAAAGTATTAATAACCGGCGGGACAGGACTTATAGGAAGTTATCTAAGTAAGAGATTGCAAAATAAAGGATATGAAGTTGCCATATTGAGCAGAACTAACAGTTCCAGGACTGAAATACTAACTTATAAATGGGACTATAAAACAAATGTAATTGATAATGAAGCCATTGATTCTGTTGATTTTATTATTCATCTTGCAGGTACAAATATCGGTAAAAAAAGATGGACAGCTAAAAGAAAGCAACAAATTCTTGATAGTCGTGTGAAGTCAGCTGAATTGATTTTAAATAAAATCCTAGAGAGAAATAAAAAAATAAACGCTTTTATTTCAGCATCAGCTGTAGGATACTATGGTTCAATTACATCAGAAAAAATATTTATTGAAGATGATAATAACTTTAATGATTTTACTGGAAATATTTGTAAATTATGGGAACAATCTGCTGATAAATTTCAATCAATTGGAATTAGAACAGTAAAATTAAGAACGGGTCTTGTGTTGACAAAAAAAGGAGGAGTATTAGCAAAAATGATAATCCCAGTAAAATTTGGAATTGGAGTATTATTTGGAAATGGTAAACAGTATTTTCCCTGGATTCATTTAGAGGACCTCTGCGATGTTTATATCAAAGCAATTGAAGATCCAAAAATGAAAGGAGCATATAATGCAGTGGCCCCAGAACATTTATCATTTAATAATTTTATTAAGCAATTGGGAGTTGTATTTCAAAAACCTTTACTAAATATTAAAATTCCATCATTTATTATAAAAATTATTTTTGGTAAAATGTCTGAAATGATTTTAAATGGTAGTCGAATATCATCCACAAAATTAGTAAAAACAGGGTATGACTTTAGATTTACATCAATTCAAAATGCTCTGACAGATTTATTAGTAAAAAGCACAAGTAAATGAAGTAATGAAAGTACTAACTATATTTGCATCCATTTTTATTCCTTTGACTTTCATTGCAGGTATGTATGGAACTAATTTTGATTACGTTCCTAAGCTGCAATTTAAAAACGCTTATTTTATAATGTGGGGTGGTATGGTTTTACATACGTGCACCATGCTTTTCTATTTCAAAAAACATAAATGGTTTTAAATATGAACGAAATTTTTATCTGGATTGGAATATTCATTTGCTTATCCCAATCGGCCATGTTTTCCGGGTTAAACCTGGCATTTTTTAGCTTCACAAGGTTAAGGCTGGAAATTGAAGCTGAATCATCGCACTCAACCAGAGCAAAAAAAGTTCTTACAATGCGGGATGATTCAAATTTTTTATTAACTACCGTTCTGTGGGGCAATGTTGGAATAAATGTTTTGCTAACTTTATTATCCGATTCGGTAATGGCAGGCGTTATTTCCTTTTTATTCTCCACTTTTCTGATTACTTTATTTGGCGAAATAGTACCGCAAGCTTATTTTTCAAGAAATTCCCTCAAAATGGCCTCTTTGCTTTCACCAGTTCTCCGTTTTTATCAATTTGTTTTATTTCCGGTTGCAAAACCAAGTGCCCTGCTATTGGATTTGTGGCTAGGAAAAGAGTCCATTCAGTACTTTGCTGAACGCAATATTAAATTGTTTATAAAAAAGCATATTGAAGGTGCTGATAACGAAATTGATTTAATTGAAGGAACCGGTGCAATAAATTTTCTTTCTTTGGATGATATGTTAGTAACGGATGAAGGAGAAGATATAAATCCAAAAAGCATTATTAGCTTGCCATATTTAAAAAATAAACTTGTTTTTCCTGATTATTTGGCAGTCCCGGAAGATCCATTTATTAAACAAATAAATGAATCGGATGAAAAATGGATTATTTTTACAGACGATAAAAATGATCCAATTTTAGTTTTGGATGCTGATGGTTTTATTCGTTCAGCATTATTTTGCAATATCTGTAAACACATTGAAAAGTTTTGCCATAAACCAATAATTATTAAAGAAGAAAACACTAATCTTGGAATGATTGTTAAAGAATTACGTGGTAAAACTGAAACCCATGAAGATTCCCCAATTGATAAAGATATCGTATTATTCTGGGGAAAGAACACAAAAAAAATAATTACAGGTGCCGACATTCTTGGACGTTTATTTAAAGGAATATAATAATCGCCTGTTCAATTACCAATCATTTTTTCAAATCTAACCTTCATATTCTGAATAATACAAATCAAAACCTGTTGACCTGTCATAATCATATTTTGCTCGTTCTTCATTGCCCAATAGATACCAGGCAAAACCATCATAATAGAAATCTTCTTTTTTGTTAGGTATTGAAAATAATTTGTAAGAGAGCATCTCTTCGCAAACCTCTTTCATTTTAGAATATTCACCTATATTTTTAAATATTCTGGCATATTTCAACATTAATTGCCTTGTTCTTTGATCAGGATTTAGTAGATATTTTTCATATATGAGAATAGCTTCAGATACCCTGTTATATTCAAGATAAAAGTCGGATAAATATTGATATAGTAAAAATTTATCGTATTTTATATCTTCATCACTGATAATAGCAGATAATAAAACATTTTCTGCTTCTTTTAGATCTAACAATGCTTTTTGACATAAATGATAATATACAATTGAGGTAGTATTCTGAATATTTTTATTTTTCATTTCTTTGAATAACTCAACAATCCTAGAGAAATTCTCTGATCTATAATTCAAAGCCATTTGAATATTATAAATGTTAGTCAATTCTAATCCTGTTATTGTGGAAATATTGAAATTAAATATAAAATCTTTATCATGTTTAGATATTTCTTTACCTAATTCAATCAATGAAACAATATGATTTATTCGTTCATCTTGATTTTGATTAGCTGGGCAATATTCAAGAGATTTTTTAAAATATTCTTCTGCTCTTACATAGTCCCTTTTTTTCATATAAATACTTCCAATACCACCAAATACGTTTTCATCTTTTGTTTTTATTTTATCTGCTCTAAGATAACTATTTAAGGCGTCATCAAATATTTTGTAATTAGGAATTCTATATTGACAGGAAGAAATAAAATGACTAATTAAAAAATGAGCCTTTTCCCAGTTGGATTTTTTAAAATATTCGTTGAATTCACCTAGAATTGTTAATAATTCAACGTGAGTATGATTTGAATAGACCATTTTCATTACTTCATCCCTGAATAATTTCCAGAAAGGAAGTCTTGGGTGAGCTTCTATTTGAGGAATATAGGTTTGATTTAATCTGGCACATATTCTTGTAAGCAGCTTAACATATGAAGAAATATTATTTAACTCAAAAGATTCATGAAGAATATATTCAAGTTCTGTATATGGTCCATTGTATTTATGATGAAACTGTGTGCCTGTTAAAAGCGTAATTGGAATTATCGTCTTATTTTCAAGTAATCCTAATTTAATAGCATATTCAATTTCTAGTCTAGTAAATTTTCCTATTTCTGGATCAAGACTGTTTTTACTTATAAGTGGAAGAAAGAAATCACATGTTTTGATTTCTTTTATTAAACGATCCGGGATTTTTTCACCGGCTTCAATACTCTGAATTTCATCTGAATAATCCCAGAAATCAATATGTTGAGATTTTAAACCACTCATTATTTCCCGAACATATTGTAAATCTTTCGATGAAAAGCTTATAAAGAGTTTAATATTATTCATAATTTTAAACCAGAGTTTTTTAAAGCAGTTATTATCTCTTTGCTACTGGTTGGATAAATAACGGTTGGTGTTAAAACTTCTGGATTTATTTGGATGTTTTTTATTTGGTTTATAAAATCATTCCATTCTTCTGGATAATTAACCTTAATATACCTGAAAAAAGCAGAAAATCGCATTGTATTAATGGTAGCTTCCCAAACTGATGGATTAATAGCTCTAAGTAACGCAGGATGATCTGAAATCTCTTTACTGTAATCTTCTAAATAATCAATGGTCTGGCCATCCATATAAGCTTTTGTTTCTACTAATAATTGAAAAAGCGATTCAACTGCATATCGGTTTAAAAAATTTATTTGTTTATCTTTTTCCCCATCTAATGCAATAAGGTCGAAAAAAGTACCAGCATTATAAAAATTGTAAATTCCTTTATATTCTTTCGCACAATTAATTAACCAGCTAATTAATGAATCTTTAATAGATGCTCCCATATTATTGCTTAGATATTCTTCAAAAATCTGATTATATGAATTAGCTAAATTATCTGCTACTTTATTAATGTCATATCCTGTAATATCCTGCTTAAATCTCCAACAATAATAAAACGGAGTAGAAGATATAGATAATGAATCATTTTCAATTGTAAAAGAAATTTCACGGGTATAATCTGTAATTACATATGATCTATGAACTTTCATCAATCTGTTTTTTATATCATTCATATGAAGAATAAAGTTATTCATTCCATTTATATTCTTACTTAAATCTGGTTCCGTTTCTCCTTCACCAAGAATATATAAATCATTTTCTTTAGAAAGATCAGTCGTAAAATTATAAAGAATTAATACATCCATATCAAAGAGTCTGAGACCAAGTAAAGTATTTTCTAAATCTGGATGATAATTCATAATTCTTCCTTCATTATTTAAAATAAGATCTTCCATTTCTTTATCAATAAGATTACCGTATAAAGTAAAACAGGAATAATAAGGACTGTTTGCATAATTTGCTATTGGAATCAAAAGCCAATCATATAAGTTAACTTTAATAATTTTATTATTAATAGTTAGAATTAAGTGTTGTCCATCAGGATTTTGTTGATTATAATTGATGGCAAGGGAATTAATATTTAATCCATCAGATGGATTAGCAACCTGATCAAATGAGACTCCACCAATACCGCCAAGAAAAGCTGGAGACTTAGAACCTATAACCATTCTATTCATATTTTTAACATGATATGCAGATAGGTTTACCATACTATATTCACCACGATATTGTATAGAGCAGAGGAAGGGAAGGAGAATAAAAATCAGAATGATTTTTAGTTTTTGTTTTTTAAAGCGTTTTTTCATTACAATCCAAGTTGATTATTTTACTTGTTAATTGATATAAGCATGTCTAACGTAAATTACACGACACTATCAATGCAAATTATTTTATGATTAATTTTTCTATTCTTGACAACTTCTCATTTTCTATCTTTATCAAATACAGACCTTTTGGTTGATTTGATAAATCGATTTTCTGGTTGATATTGCCTATGTTGTTTTTTACTTCCCTAGTATATATTACATGTCCATCTATTGAAATAATACTAATACGTAAATCATTATAATCTTGAATTTCAATGTTTAAATTAATCAAGCCAGTTGATGGATTTGGATATAATTCTACTTCCATTAGTTTAGTATTAGCATTGTTTATTGATGTCGCATTTTGAATAGCATTTTCAATTTCAATATTACCTGTTTGATACATTACTGTTGGCGTTTTCACTTCAGGATTAATAATAACACTTTCTATTTCACCGATAAAATTATTCCATTCATTCAGATAATTTTCTTTTATATACCTAAAAAAAGAAGAATATCGCATTGTGGCGACAGTAGCATCCCATATAGCTGGATTAATATCCCTAAGTAAATTAGGATATAAAGATATCTCATCACTGTAATTTTTTAGGTATATTATTGACATTGCATCCATATTTGCTTCTGTTTCAACTAATAATTGAAATAATGATTCAGTAGTATATTGATTTAGAAATGTGGTTTTTCCCTCTTTATCATCTCCCAAGGCAACAAGATCAACAAACGTACCTGATGCGTAAAAATTATACATTCCTTCATAATTTTCAGAAGTAATAATTAGCCATTCAATAATTTTATCCTTTTGACCGCTACTCATGTTGTCAAGAGTATTATTATATGAATCGGATATTTCTTGTATAACATTATTAAAATCATAACCAGGGACATCTTCTTTATATCTCCAACAATAATAATATGGAGTTGATGAAATGGATAATGAATCACCAGTAATTGAAAATGAAATATCACGAGTATAATCAGTAATTACATATGATCTGTGTGTCTGATTTAATTTGTCCTGTATATCATCAAAATATTTAAGAAAAGTATTCATTCCATTTATATTCTTACTTAAATCTGGTTCCGTTTCTCCTTCACCAAGAATATATAAATCATTTTCTTTAGAAAGATCAGTCGTAAAATTATAAAGAATTAATACATCCATATCAAAGAGTCTGAGACCAAGTAAAGTATTTTCTAAATCTGGATGATAATTCATAATTCTTCCTTCATTATTTAAAATAAGATCTTCCATTTCTTTATCAATAAGATTACCGTATAAAGTAAAACAGGAATAATAAGGACTGTTTGCATAATTTGCTATTGGAATCAAAAGCCAATCAAATAAGTTAACTTTAATAATTTTATTATTTATAGATAAATTGAAACGCTGTCCATCAGGATTTTCTGAGTTATAACTAATATTAAGGGAATTAATAGTTAACCCAGACGCAGGTTCAGCAACTTGATCGAAAGAAACGCCTCCTACACTACCAAGAAATATTGGAGATGTTGAACCAATTTCCATTCTATTTAAATTTGTGACATTATAGGCAGAAAGACTTGTTAAACTGAATTCTCCGCGATTCTGTATAGATAACAAAACTGGAATTAAAAGTAGAAATAGTAAAATTGTTTTTTTTGGTTTTTTAAATTGGATTTTCATTTTATCGCTATTTGATTGATTTGGTTAAGATACAAAAAAAGAATATTTAATGAAATAGTGTACAATTGTTTTAATTGGTTAGTAATAAGATAATGTCGAGAAGCATAAATAAATTTAGGAATAAATTGAATTATTGTCAATAATGAAAAGGAAGTTTCCAGAAAACAATTGAAAAATACTCAAATAAAAATTTACGAAAACGCAATAATTATTTAAAAAACAGATATGGAAGAATTAACTTTAATTCATAATATTAATTCCAAAACTTGATCCCAATTATTCTTTTCTTTATTTTTAATGAGTTGAATTTTAAAAAATTAATAAGGCAAAATCCTATTTTGAATAATAAATCATGACCAATTCTAATAAAAATCAGTCTCTTTCATGGGAAACCATATTCCTTAAATCACAGGATTTTAAAGTAGATGTGAGAGAACTTAAAGTTAAACTCAGAAAGAACTTTTTAAAAGAATATAAAAGAATTATAAAGGATTATTCTAGCATTTATTATATACAAGATAATGAAAAAGCAATCGATGATTTCATTGAAGCTGTACCTGAAAAATTAAATAAAATAGGAGTATGTATAAGATCTTATAAAGACAAATATTTTACCTGTATTATTACAGATGAAGAAGTTGACCTGCTGGCCAGTCATGAGCATTACAAGTGGGTGAATGAAATGTATACTGATGGCTGGCAATATGAGGAAGCATTAGATACCGAAGCAAAAGTTCATCCTGATTTAGTACATTTTTCAAATTTATATATTACACGACAAAGATTTTATAGAGAACTAATTTATGCAATCCCTATCATTTTAATTAAATCTGGTTATGAATTATTAAAATCTGAAGAACAGAGTTTTAAAAATTTAAATATTTTAGAAGATCTGGCACGTGCAATCCATTCACGTTACAGGACTTTAATGAATAAAATGGATGAAAAATCGGGGGCAGACTCTGCATACGAAAAACTTTATATTGTGAATGATGAAAACAGGAAGTATTTTTCTATTGATTATAATAAACTGCCAGATCATATAAAATCATCAAACATAGATAGTGCATACCATATTGCCACAAAATTATTATCAATAGGTTACGCTATTGAAAAGGCAAAAAAGAATACAGAACATGTGTTACTTTGTTTAAGTAAAACAGAGATTGAAACGATGGCCAAATTGGAACACGAAAGATGGGCATGGGAAAAGCGACTTAATGGTTTTAGTTATGCAGTTAAAAGAAATGATAAGAAAAAAAAGCATCATTGCTTAATTCCTTATAATGAACTGCCTGAATTAGAAAAGGAAAAGGATCGGGATCAGGTTAAATTTTATCCTTCCTTATTAAAAGATATTGATTATAATGTAATACCCTTATCACCAGAGCAATTAAAAAACATTTCATATATAAAGAAACAAAAAAACTTACTAAGTGAAAGTTTATTTAAGATAGAAATTATTAAAAAAATCATTGGTGCTGATAAAAGTAATTCCTTAAAACAGATAAAACCACATCTTAGTGATATACATGATAATATTGGTAATGCTTGCGGTTCACTTGATGAAGCATCGGGAATTCAACAAAATATATTACCATCAAAGATATTTTTCAGGTCCTGTCTGGAGGATAGTTTCGTACTTTTTAAACCAAAGGATGTACTAAGTGGTGATTTTTATTTTATTTCAAAAATCGAAAATGAAGTTATTGTTGCTGCTGCTGATTGCACTGGGCACGGTACTGCAGGAGCATTACTTTCAATGATATGTAGTAATTATCTCGATCAGGCAGTAAATGATAATCAATTAACAGATCCATCTGAAATCATATTATTTGTTTATAAAAAGCTGGTGAGTTTTATGAAACGGCATAATGATGATGTATATAGTGATCACGGAATGGAGATTGCAATATGCAATCTTAACACAAAAACCCGTAGATTATTATATGCAGGGATAAATAGACCTTTAATATTATTTAAGCAAAATAT
Organism: uncultured Bacteroidales bacterium; assembly: GCA_964496465.1. Lineage (GTDB taxonomy): Bacteria > Bacteroidota > Bacteroidia > Bacteroidales > CAYFUP01 > CAZBZX01. The sequence goes on along the minus strand of CAZBZX010000018.1, from coordinate 434 downwards.
TGAAGAGGTCCTTAAACCTCAAAGATTAATACCTGGTGAAAGTTTTGAAACAGTTTTAAATCACATTAAACCTTCCCAAAAGGGTAGCTTAGACAAAGGAGATACAATGTATATGTTTTCTGATGGTTATGCTGACCAACATGGGGGGCCAAAGAATAAAACATACCAAACTAAGAACTTTAAAAAATTGCTTGAAAAAATAAATTCAAAATCTATGCTTGAACAACACGAAATATTGAATAGTACAATTGAACAATGGAAACGATTAACACGAAAAAAAGCTGCAGAACAAACAGATGATATTTTAGTGATAGGGGTGAGGGTATAATTTCGTTTCCAATATCGGACTTGCTTCGACATGCTCAGCATCTAAAACGACCTCAATAATTTTTATCCCGAATCAAGTAAATAGAGTATAAAATTTTAATTGATTT
>CAZBZX010000017.1:0-22201 GCA_964496465.1 uncultured Bacteroidales bacterium | reverse complement strand
AAGAAATGATGGAACTTATATATTTAATCCACCTGCTGATACCTATTTAACTTCAAGCGATCAATTATTTGTACTTGGCAAACCTGAAGAAATTTCATCACTTATACAAATCTTAAAAGGGAAGAATTTGGAGAAATTTGCTTAATTTATTATTAAATTTCTGAAATATCGTACGATTTCATTTGGTTACTGCTTAATTTAGCATACTCTTTTCTGTTTTTAAAAATATCACAAGCAGTATAAATTGCATTTCTAAAAGAATTAGGATTTGCTTCATCCTTTCCAGCGATTTCAAATGCAGTACCATGAGCTGGTGAAGTCCTTACAACTGGTAAGCCTGCTGTAAAGTTAACCCCATCATCTAAAACCAAAGCTTTAAAAGGGGCAAGTCCCTGGTCATGATACATAGCAAGAATAGCATCAAACTTTTTAAACATACCTGAAGCAAAAAACCCGTCAGCTGAAAATGGTCCCATTGCTATTATTTCTTCATCCCTGGCTTTTTTTAATGCCGGAATTATTATCTCTTGTTCTTCATCTCCAATTACTCCATTATCCCCGGCATGAGGATTTAAACCGAGTACAGCTATTCTTGGCTTTCTAATACCAAAATCAACTAACAGGGAATTATTCATTATTTTTAATTTTTGAATAATATTATCCTCAGTAATATAATTCGAAACATTTTTAATAGGCACGTGTCCAGCAACAACACCTACTTTCATCAAGTTGCTTACTAAAAACATGAGTACTTCTTCTACTTCATATTGTTCCTGTAAATATTCTGTATGTCCCGGAAATTTAAAGTTATCAGATTGAATATTGTCCTTGTTTATTGGTGCAGTTATTAGAATATCAATTTTTTTATCTTTTAAATCAGCAACAGCTTTTTCTAAACTTTGAAATGATGCTTCACCTGCTGTAGTTGTTGACTTACCTAATTCTACCCTTATCTCATCACTAATGCAATTAATTATATTAGCCCGCTTAGCATTGGCTTCTTCAGGTGATTTAATATTATTAAAACTGAAATTATTTATATTTAAGGCTTTACGATGGTATGCAGCAACTTTTGGTGAACCATAAACAATAGGTGTACACATTTCCAGTATACGGTTATCCATTAAGGTTTTAATAATAATTTCATATCCAATTCCGTTTATATCTCCTTGTGTTATGCCAACTTTTATTCTATTGCTTTCCATGTATGTTTTCTTTTAAAAATTATTCAAATTTAATGGAAAAGTTGGTTAATTAAAATTTCTAACAAAGTCGTATAGTAATCTTACTCCAACTCCTGTTCCTCCTTTTGTACGATATTTATCATCTGAAAGTAAATAGGCAACTCCAGCTATATCAAGGTGTATGTAAGGATAATCAGTAAAATTCTCAAGGAATTTTCCAGCTGTAATTGCACCGGCTTCTCTTCCCCCAATGTTTTTTAAATCTGCCACATCTGATTTTAATAATTCACCGTATTCTTCCCAGAATGGAAATTCAACAATTCGTTCATATACATTTTCTCCACTTTTTTGTAGTTTTTTCATTACAGATTCTTTAGAGTTACCCATTCCAACAATGGCATATTTTCCTACAGCCATGCTCGCTGATCCTGTTAAGGTTGCAACATCAATAACTAATTCAGGCTTATATTTTTTTGCATAGCTAAGTGCATCTGCTAATATCATTCTTCCTTCAGCATCGGTATTTAAAACTTCAACAGTTAATCCATTATGCATCTTTATAATATCGCCCGGGGCATACGCGTTTCCATCCGGTCTGTTATCTGTAGCCGGGATCAGGGCAACAACATAATACGGAAGTTTATTCTTTGAAATAGCATACATGGCGCCAGTTACAGCAGCAGCTCCAGCCATATCCGATTTCATCTCATCCATACTTCCTGGAGTAGGTTTTAAGCTTAATCCACCTGTATCAAAAACAATTCCCTTGCCTACCAAAATGATGGGTTTTTTATTTTTTGCATCTTCAGGCTTCCACTCTAAAATTGAAAAAGTGGGTGGGTCAATGCTTCCCTTATTAACTGCCAATAAACCACCAAATTTTAACGATTCTATTTGTTTTTTATCCAACACTTCAACTGAAAAACCAGCCTCTTTTCCAATAGCCTTTATTTCTTTTGATAATTGTATTGCATTTAAATAAGAAGCAGGTTCATTTACTAAATTTCTGCTATAATACACACCTTTAATAAGATTATTCAGGTTATTAATTTCATCTAATTCAATTTTTCCATCAAGTTCAATGTTTTCAAGATGGTTTTTTTTCTCTTTTTTATCTTTAAAATACTTTAAGAATTGATAATTAGACAAAGCCAAACCTTCGGTAAAAGCAAGTAATTCATCTGGATTATTTAATGTATGAGAAATTGTAATGGACTTTATTTTGAATTTTTTAATAAAACCATGTGCTGCATTTGCTGATTTTCTTAGCGATTCGAGTACACTAAATGGTTTTTTATTTTTGTAGTCAATAATTAATATAAGAACAAATTTTTTGTATTGATTGATTAAAATCTGGTCGAATTTATTTTTAAGTTGTTTGTGAATAAAGTTTAATTCATCAGCAGAAAATCCATATTTCTCAAACTTTACATCTTTTTTTGCTATCAATATTAAATTCGCATCTTTTCTAATTTTTCCAGGTTTTATAGTCATTTTTTTGGTGTTTTTATGAAAAGGTCAAAGGTAATCATTTACATTCAATCTATATTAATTTTATTAGTACATTTAGAGCTTGAATTATAGGATATAAATAGTTTATATGGAACTTTCAACTTTATATAATAAGGCATTAAATTATGAGAATTTGGATCTGAAAGAAGGATTGTTTTTATATGAAAATGCATTATTATCCGATTTAATTATTGTAGCCAATGAATTAAGAAAAAATAGAAAGAAAGATAATATTGTTACCTGGCAAATTGATCGGAATATAAATATTACCAATGTTTGCGTGTCAGGTTGTAAGTTTTGTAATTTTCGTCGAAAACTTAAGGATGAAGATTCCTATATTACTGGTATTGGAGAATATAAAATTAAAATTGATGAACTTTTTAAATTAGGGGGAAACCAGATCTTATTGCAGGGGGGGTGCCATCCAAAATTAGGGTTATCTTTTTATAAAGAATTATTTTCAGAGTTGAAACAGCAATTTCCTGATTTAAAGATTCATGCGCTTGGTCCACCTGAAATTTTTCATTTAGTCCGTTTAGAAAAATCATCAATAATTAATGTCCTTGAAGAATTAGTTAAATCTGGTTTGAACAGTCTTCCGGGTGCAGGTGCTGAAATATTAAGCAACAGGGTTAGAAAAATTGTATCACCCGGAAAATGTAATGCCGATGAATGGTTAGAAGTAATGAGAGTAGCCCATAAAATGAATATTCTTACTTCTGCCACAATGATGTACGGCCATATCGAAACAAACGAAGAAAGAATAGATCATTTATTAAAATTACGTGATTTACAAAATGAAAAACCTAATGAAAATTACGGTTTTAAAGCATTTATTCCCTGGCCATTTCAGGATGTAAATACTGAACTAAGAGATCAATTAGGGGTAAGGAACATTACTACTTCAACAGATTATATCAGGATTATAGCTATTTCACGAATTTTATTGAACAATATTGAAAACATTCAGGCATCGTGGTTAACAGTTGGCAAAGAAACCGCACAGGTATGTTTGCATAGTGGTGCAAATGATTTGGGCTCAATAATGATTGAAGAAAAAGTAGTTTCCTCTGCAGGGGCAGATAATCAATTTGATGGTATAGGAATCCAAAAAGCTATTTTAGAAGCTGGATTTAGGCCAAAATTAAGAAATCAGTTATATGAGTTAATACCAGTACCTGAGATTTATAAAATTTGATGGATTATTTTAACTACAATTTATCAGGATTCATTTTAAAATACAATCGGGTAAGCACTTTTTGAAACTCACGATCTAATACAGCTTCAGTTATTAAATCTGCTTCTGTTATTAATTGATCATTTTTATTTAATTTTTTGGGATTAACATCTATCTGGTACAAAATAGAACTTAGCTTCGAATAATTGTTTTTTAATAGTTTATTAATTTGAATATAAAGTTGGTCGTATAGTTCGTTGTAGGCTAAGTCTGTATTCCCTGAGAAAATTATTTCAATGCCAAACATAGCAAAATCTTTTATTACTTGCTGAGCAGTATCACTGATAATTTTTTTTTCGTATTTATATTTATCAATAAATGATTTTGTAATAAGGTCTTTACTCACTTTTTTCAGGAATATAAAATGTATATAAAATACTTTCCATTTGTCTGATATAATCTCTCTTCTCCATTTTTGGAGCGTAAACCAAACCTTCAATGGTTATTACCCTGTTATTTTTTTCATCGAGGGTTGTAAAACTTATAAATGGCCCACCCATGAAATAATTTTGCATTTTCCATAATCCACGTAGTTGAGCAAAATACCTGTTTTTATAATTTACTTCGATAAAGTCGGGCATAATAGTTGGTTCAGTTGTTGCGTAAGTTCCTTCAACTGGACCTGGAACATTAAGTTTTAAGATTTCATTACGTTTATTTACAAGGAATTCCGGTGAAAAAGTTTCTTTATCAGTATATATATAGTAATAAATAAAAATGTTTTGTTTTACATCAGGTGTTTCATGAGCAATCCAAATGAAATTATCCTTATCTACATCAAGTGAATAACCTTTAGGAATATAAAGGCCAATATTATGTTTTTTTACAAGTATATCACGAATAGATTCATCTTCATATTTTTTATAATAATTTATTGTCCTGTTTCTTTCAGCATCTAAAAATACCGCACGAATTTTATCTTCATTTTTAATGATATACGGAATAAGATCTTCATAATTAGGTGATACCAGGTTTAGAACAACTTGAGGTTTAGCAAAAACATTTTTTTGAATTAAAATGTTAGGCTCTTTATAATCGGGTGAAATTTTAATAAAAACCAAGTTTCTGTGTGGTTTAAAAATACTTGAAAATGCAGAAGGAGTAATATTTATTAAATCGAACATTGGCTCTGGCTGAGGCAATGCAATCTCAGCTTTCTGGAAAACTTTTCGAATAGTTTCCCCAAATTCCGATTGCCATTGATAACTTTCTATTATAACAATAACCTCATTAACACTTCCGGTAACATTTGGCATAAAAACTTTATTACCAGTTCCATCATTTTTGCATGAAATAAAGATAAGCAGGGATGCTGTAATTATGAGTATCGTATTAATAAGTCTCATTTGAATAATTTATAAAGTTTATAATTTCAACGATATAAAGCTTTTAATATTTTATTTTCTAAAGTCTTTTTCAACATATAATGTCAGGTTTTGACCTTCCTGTAAAATATCGCTGGTTAAGTTATTCCATTCTTTAATATTTTCAATGGAACAATGATATTGCAGAGCAATTTTATGTAAAAATTCTCCTTTTTGAACAATATGAGTAATCTGTGTTGATTTAATAGCTTTCTTTTTTACATAGCCATTTTTTTTCTCGTCATTAACCGATCCATAGATTTTGTTTTCGTTTTTTATAAAGGTTAATAAATAACCAGTTGGCAAAACAAAATTTACAGGCATATCATTAACAGGTACATATTCTAATTTAAATTGTGGGTTTAAAAATTTTAAAATATCGATTGATACTCCAATTACATCAGCTATTTGTGAAAAATAAAGTGAGTGCTTAATATACACTGTGTCGGTTTCAAAAAAAGATATTTTTGCACCCGTAGGTACAATATCATGCTCTTTATAATAATTCAAGATATAATTAGCTGCAATAAAGGCTGACACATAATTACCAGCTTCATCAGGAAATTTATCGTACAGTTTCCAAAAATTTAATTCCCCATTTGCCCTTTCAATAATGTTGCGTACTACACCTGGTCCAGTATTATAGGCAGCTATGGCTAAGTACCAGTCGTTGAAAATTCCATATAGATACTTTAAATACCGGCATGCTGCATCAGTAGATTTTAGAGGGTCGCAACGTTCGTCAACATATGAATCTATTTTCAGATCAAACATTTTGGCTGAATTGAATTTAAATTGCCATAAACCCATCGCTCCTGAGGTTGAACGGGCATATGGATTTAAAGCTGATTCAACTATCGGTAAATATTTAAGCTCGAGAGGAAGTTCATATTTATCAAGCAATTCTTCAAAAATTGGGAAATAGTACTCGCTAAGTCCAATTACTTTTGAAACTTGTTCTCTTCTTTCAGTAGAATATAAAATAATGTATTTTTTTACATATTCGTTAAATTCAAGATCAAGCGGAGAGTTATTATTTAATTCATCAATCCGGTATTCATAAAAAAGATCTGGAAACTCAGGGAAACTATCCGTATTATTAATAGTGTAGGTATTTAATATATTTATCTGATCAATATTATTTATAAGAGAACTAACTTTCTCGGATGAAGTAGAATAAGGATTACAAAGAAGTGTTAAGGAGGATAAAAATAATATTTGAACAGTTAAAATTAGCAGAATTCTCATCCTTCTTGAATTCATTTTTCAGGTTGATAATTTTTAATTTTTTAATTTATCCTGTTGTCCTTCTTTATCTTCATCTTCATCCCCAGTTTCTTTAGAGGCTTTTTTAAACTCATTTAAACCTTTACCTAGACCTTTCATTAATTCTGGAATTTTTTTCCCACCGAATAATAATAAAATTACTAAAAGAATAATTAAGATTTCAGGAAGTCCTGGCATGCCAAGTAAGACAAGATTTAGATTCATAATAGTATTTTTAATTTCATTAAAATTTAAAAATATGAAATAATTTGGTTTACAAGTATATGTTTATCAAAAATCCTCAATATTTCATTTTATTAATCGAATAATATCATTTCCATTTGCATATAGTAATAATGCTAAAAGGATCATCATACCGACAATTTGAGCATATTCTAAAAATTTGTCGCTGGGTTTTCTGCCAGTAACCATTTCATATAATAAAAATAACACATGGCCACCATCTAATGCAGGAATTGGTAATACATTCATAATAGCGAGAATAATTGAAAGAAAAGCAGTTAAATTCCAGAATGATTGCCAGTCCCAAACCCCTGGAAAAATACTACCAATAGTGATAAAACCACCTAAGGATTCATATGCTTTTGTTTTAGGTTTAAATAAAAGCTTTAGTTGTTTTAAGTAATCTCCTAGTGTTTTAAAACCTTTTTTAATACCAGCTGGAATTGCTTCTACAAATCCGTAAGTAATTGTTTCAAATTCAAAAAAGCTAGTGAATTCTCTTTGAATCCCAATAAATCCCTCATCAGTTAAAGTTAAATTAAAAGTTAGCAATGAAGTATCACGCTTAACTTTAATGGCTACATTTTTGGATTTAAAATTTAATAGTTCTTTTCTGAATTCATCATAATATTTAAATGAAATACCATTTAACTCAATTAATTCATCACCTTTTTCTAAACCGGCATGTTTACCAGGAGATTTTTTTGAGAATGCTTTAATTATAAAAGGAGAAAAAGGAATCCTTGGCTCAATAAATCGAAAATTTCTGTCCCTTTTTTTAATTAATTGAGCGATTAAATTTTCTGGTATAGTAATATTGACAACAGTACTATCTCTCTCGACCTGTAAGCTTTTAGCATTGGAATAAACAATTTCAGGAACAATATCATTGAAATCTTCGATGGATTTATTATCAAGAGATATTATTTTATCGCCATCATGTAATCCAATACTTTTAGCCAACGAATCACAAACAATTCCATATTTTACATTTTTAGTTGGCAGATATTCATCTCCCCAGGCATATAATACAGCTACATATATAAACAAAGCAAGAATAAAATTGACCAATACTCCACCAAGCATGATAAAAAGCCGTTCGTAGGTTTTTTTTGACCTAAATTCGTATGGTTGCGGGGGCTTTTTTAATTGCTCTTTATCCATTGATTCATCAATCATACCTGATATTTTTACATATCCACCCAGCGGCAACCAACCCAAACCATAAACGGTTTCACCTTTTTTAAATTTAAATATGGAAAACCAGGGATCAAAAAATAAGTAAAATTTTTCAACCCTTGTTTTGAATAATTTAGCGAATACAAAATGCCCTGATTCATGCAGGATAACCAAAATAGATAAACTTAACAATAACTGTGCTATTTTTACTAATACTTCCATTAATCAATAATTTATTTAATTAAACTTTCTGCAATCTTTCTCGATTCCTTGTCAGTTTTTATATAATCATCAAGATTTAAATTTTGTGCAAAGCTAATTTTATTTATTGTATTCTCAATTATTTCTGAGATTTGAATAAATGAGATTTTATCATTTAAAAAATTATCTACTGCAACTTCATTTGCTGCATTTAAAGCACATGGAATATTTCCGCCTTTTTTCATAGCTTTAAATGCTAAATTTAAATTTTTAAATTTATTTAAATCGGGTTGATGAAATGAAAGATTTGGGTAATCTGAGAAATTAAAGCGTTTAAAATCTGATTTTAATCTATTAGGGTAGGATAGGGCATATAAAATAGGTAACCTCATATCAGGCAAACCCATTTGTGCTTTAATAGAACCGTCTTCAAATTGTACCATTGAATGTATAATGGATTGTTGATGAATAATAATTTCAATTTGTTCTGGTTTTAGATTAAACAGCCATTTTGCCTCAATAGCTTCCAGTCCTTTATTCATTAATGTTGCGGAGTCGATTGTAATTTTATTGCCCATACACCAGTTCGGGTGATTTAATGCTTGCTCTTTAGTAACATTATTAAGTTCATCAATAGTAGAATTTAAAAAAGGACCTCCAGATGCAGTAAGAATAATTTTTTCAATTTTATTATTCCATTCTCCGGCAAGGCATTGAAAAATTGCAGAATGTTCTGAATCGACCGGGTAGATATTAATGCCTTTTTCCTTTGCAAGATTTGAAATAAGTTCGCCGGCAACAACTAATGTTTCTTTATTTGCCAGGGCAATATTTTTACCGGCCTTAATAGCATTTATTGTTGGCAACAATCCTGAAAATCCAACCATAGCAGTTAATACAATATCTATATCGCTCATTTCAACAACTTGTGATAAAGCTGATTCACCTGCATATACTTTAATTGGTAAATCTTGAAGAGATTCTTTTAAGTATTGATATTTTTCTTCGTTTCCAATAACAACTACATTGGGAACATATTGAAAAGCTTGTTTAATTAGTAATTCAACATTTTTATTAGCGGTAATTACTTCTACCTGAAAAGAATCAGGATTTTTTTGAATTACCTCAAGAGCTTGCAAGCCAATTGAACCGGTTGAACCTAAAATTGCTACTTTTTTCATGAATAGAAATTTTCCTAGAAAAGAATATAATCTTCAGGATTTAGGGGTTTACCATTATGCCATAATTCAAAATGTAAATGCGGACCAGTTGTTAGCTCTCCCGAGTTACCAACAATAGCAATTGCTTCACCTGCTTTTACAAAATTCCCAGCTTTTTTTAATAATACAGAATTATGTTTGTAAACTGAAAGAATGTTATTATCGTGTTGAATTTGAATCACATAACCTGTTTCTAACGTCCAATTGGCTAAAGTTACTGTCCCTGGTAATACAGCAGACACAACTTTATTAGGTGCAGATACGATATCTATTCCAAAATGATTTTTTTCAATATTAAATGGATTTGTAACAATTCCCTTTAGAGGTACAAAAAAATGAGTCCTTGAAAAATCAATTGGAGAATTAATCTCTTCAGTAAGGATGAGATTAAACTGTTCTTCTTTTTCAATTTGTTGCCTTAATATGGAATCATAAGCTGATTTAGTGAATTCTATTTCGTTATATCTTATAGTAGAATCATTTGTATTCATAACATCCTGAGGTTCTTCGCCATTAATTATGGCTTTTAAATTGTAATAATATTGTTCTCTTATTGACATTTCATATTCTAAAGAATCAATTTTAATATTGTTAATTATCATATCTCTTCTCATTTCTCCGCTTGGATAACCAGGGATAAGTTCACGAATAGGGGTAAAAGCAATAAGTACAATTAATAAGGTAACGAAAGTAAAAAATGATATTCCAAGTAGAACAATTAGGTTTAATCTTGATAAACGCAAGTACCAGACTTCTTCAAAAGTATTGTCATTATAAACAATTAACCTGTATTTATGGGTTAATTTTTGAAGCAGTCTTTTTCGTTTTTTTTCTTCAGCCATTAGCTAATCTATTACTTTTATCTGTTTTTCTTCGCTTTGCCATAAGCCATGCTTTGTACATACTATCATAGCAGTTAAATTCATACTTACTGAGGCAACAATATAAAAATCAACCTCTGCCTGATTTGAAATATTTCCTAGCACTCCTGGTGTAAAATGGGCTTCAGCAATAAAAGTCTCACGATTCCAAAGTTGCACATAAGATATATAATGATCAAAATCGTCAGGATGTGTATATTGTTCTCCAACTTTAATTTTTACTTTAAATTTTTTACCTCTTTTTACAGTATCATCACAATAAAGTTTAGGAGTATGACGATCAAAATAGTCCTTCCTAATTTCTTTCTCCTCTTGCGTAATATCTATAGGTTTAAAAATTCTAGGCATGAATATTTAATTGATTTATAGAAATACCAGTAATTTCAAACAAAAATAGAATATTTTTTTGATAATAATAAAACAAAAGCTAAATTTGCAGCCAGCTATTAAAAAAAACAATATTGACAATATATTGCGGGGTGGAGCAGTTGGTAGCTCGTTGGGCTCATAACCCAAAGGTCATAGGTTCGAGTCCTATCCCCGCTACTAAAAGCCTCTCAACTTTGAGAGGTTTTTTATTTAAAGTTAATCGAAATGTATACAGTATATGTCCTTTACTCTAAAAAATATAATAAGATTTATATAGGATTTACTTCTAGTCTTGAACAAAGAATTCTATCCCATAATGAATTGGGAACAAAAGGGTGGACGATAAAATTTTTATTCACCTCTCCCTAACCCGTTCCTAAAGGAGAGAGGATAATATATAGGTATGAAATACCCATTAGCAGGTATATAATTAAAATTCCTCATGGCTTTTAAAACAAATATCCAATACTTATATGTGTACTTAATTTTTTATAAGGTAAGAGGTAATTCAAAGATAGCTGCAAAGGTCCTAAAATACTTGTATACATATATTTTGTTCCAACTGACCATAATAGGTTATATGAATTTAAATCACCAATTTTATCTGTTAGCAAACCTGCATTTCCAAGAGCAGATAAATAATGATTTGTAAAAAACCGAAAACGATAATCCAGATTAATTGCTAACGCATTATAAGTTAGATTTTCAATAAAACTTGCTCCTGGAAAATAAACATAGGCTTCATTTAAAGAAGGTATTTCATTTCCAGTTATTATAGTTTTATAAAATAATGGAATGGTATCATTTTTAGATAATGCCCTCATACTAACATTCGATAGCATACATTTTTTTTCATTACCCCAAATTTTTTGATATTTAAATAAATAACTTATGAAAGGGGAGGTATTATTAAATGTGACAAAATTGTCGGTATGTATTTTTAAGGCCATTAATAGGTTATCTCCTTTGGTAGGAATTACGGTACTGTTCCTGGAATCAAACATAAGATAAAAACGATAGTTATAATAAGATTTGAAAACAGGTTCAGCTATTTCTGGCGTAAATCCAGATGAAAAAATAATATTATAGTAATTGAACATTTCTGTATTTAAAGAAACTCCGGAGGTAATTTGATTGTTAAAAGTTGAATGTATACCAGCTTGGATGATTGAAAAGTTCGTAGTTGCTTGCCCTATTTTTTTTCCTTTATCGTAATAATTAATTGAAAAATTGTTCCACTGGTATTTGACATCAGGGGCTGGTTTTATTCCCCTGTCGAGCCCATAAAAAAATGAAAATCCAGGATGATCGGCAAGAACAATATCAGCGATTAAAATATCGCTGTTAAACAGACTTTTTTTGCGGGTAATATTAAATAAGACTGAGGCGCTGGTACCTTGCTGATAATTAATGCCAATATTTAAGGTATTAATTATATGTTCTTTACAATAGACAGAAAGCTTGTTTTCATTTGATGAAATAATATAAGTTATATAATCATATTCGTTGGTTGCAAATAGTTTTCTAATGCCTAATTTTAGTTGTTCAAAAGTTAAAGGATGATCAGGCTTATATCCTAACATCGATTGGATATAACTAGGGTTATTACGTTTTTGTCCAATTACTTCAACAGAGTTAAAATTAAATTCAACATCATCGGATAAAGTTATCGGCATGCGTGAATTTGAGTCACTGTAGCTTGATGAATGCGGGATTTTTTTCAATTCATTAATTTTTAATATAGTTGCTTCTTCCCCTTTTTTAATCAAACTATCAATAGCATTATTTGAAAAGCTTGTTGCTGAATATCCTTCCATATCTGGATGGATGTATATGTTGCAAAGCAATTTATTCTGCTTGTAGGTATTATAATCAATTAAAGTTGAAAGCTGATCAAAAATGGAAGTAAATGAAGTAATTTCGTTTCTGGGCAATAATCCAGTTTGCAAATCAACACCTATTATAATTCCCGGAAATCTTTCTTTCATGCGGTTTATTGGGAAATTATTAATAATACCACCATCAACCAGTAATTTATCATCGATAATAAATGGTGAAAAAATTGTAGGCATTGCCATACTAGCTCTCATGGCAAAAGGCAGGATTCCATCTTCCAATATTATTTCTTCACCTGTTTCAATATCTGCTGCAATGCAGAAAAACGGAATAGGTAACTTACGAAAATTGTTAATATCGTGGGCTCCATAAGTTATTTCTGATAGATAGTTTATGATATTATGTCCGCTTAATATACCCTTAGGTAACTGAACATTAATTCCTTGTGTCTGAAGAGACATTACATAACGCTCAGAAATAATTTTTTCATATACTGGAATTAAATTCCTTTCAGGTGTGTCAGAAAAAATTGTATTCCAGTTAACTTTTTTTACAAGAATTTCAATCTCCTTACCTGAATATCCCATTGCATAAAGCCCACCAATAATTGCTCCAATGCTTGTTCCTCCAATATATTCAACCGGAATTTCTAAACTATCAAGAACTTTCAGAACCCCAATATGAGCAAAGCCTTTTGCAACACCACCACTCAATACCAGGGCTACTCCTTTTGTAGTATCATAATCTTGACTATAGCTGTAAAGATGACTAAAGGAAATAATAGTAAAGAATAAAAAGGCTAATTTTAATCTGAATAGTTTTTTACTATGTATTATAATTCTAGAGTATTTATAAAGTAAGTTATACATAGTAAGAATATTTAGAAAAAGTTAATATAAATATTGAGTTGAATTCTTAAGCTTAATCAAATATAGTTAAAACGTATGTATATTCTATGAAATTGTATTTTTAGTATTTATAACTGATATAAAACAATTGAACATAAATTGGAAAGATCAAATTATTATTTATTCATGGTTAATTTAAAACAATAGTTTTAGGATATTTTATATAGATTTGATTTTTTTTTTACCTTTATCTTTTTAAAGTTTTATAATAAAATTTCAAAATAGCTCAATAAATCCTTAATATTAACTTAAAATTAGATTAGTATTAGTATATTGTAACAATAGATTTGAATTTTAAGTATTAATTATTGTTTTAGTAAACTATAAAATTTTTAATATGAACTTATTAAATTACCTTAAAATTAGAGCAAAACTTATAATAATAATTGCAATAATAAGTATTGTAGGGATTTGGGGAATGGTAAAAATCAATAATGAAGCAAGTAAAGTTGAAAAAAACATCAATGAAATAATTGAGAATAATATTAAAAGGTATTCAAAATTAGTAAGTACTGAACGATATATAAACAGGGCAAATCACGAATTAGTACAGGGTGTAAATTTATACAAAAGTGCCAATTATAGTATTGTTAATCAAAAAATAACTTTAGCCAATAAAAATTTTAATTTAGCAAAATCTGAGCTTAAATCATATCAACAAAGTTTAAGCAAAGATGATAGAAATAATTTTTCAAATGCGGATGCTTTATATATAAGCTTTGAAAAATTTAATGACATTGCTAAAGGTATGGTTACTTATATTGCATCAGCTGATTCATTTAATGTGGTTGAAGATTTTTATAGAAATAAATATTTTCCAGCATTTAAGAATCTTGAAGTTAGTTTAGGTAAACATATGGAGGAGTTTAATAAAATTCTTACAAATAGATATATTAATAGTCAGAAAGTAATTAATAAGACTAAAACAAATTCATTTTTAGTATTGCTCTCTATCATCATTTTGTTGTTAATAGGTGGAGTTTTATTGGAAAGAAGCATTTCAAAACCTATAAAAAAATTAGCTATTTATATCAACAGGTTATCAAAAGGTGAATTGCCTGATAATCTTGAAATTGACTCAAAGGATGAAATTGGCGAAATTAAAACTGTAATTAATGCCCTTTTATCAGGGTTAAGGAAAACTGCAAACTTTGCGAAGCAAATTGGTGAAGGAAATTTGACAGTTGAATATACTCCATTAAGTGATAAAGATATTCTTGGTAATTCATTACTTGAAATGCGTAAGGGATTACAAGCTGCTAAAGATGAAGAAAATAAGCGCAAATCTGAAGATGATAAACGAAATTGGGCAACACAAGGTTTAGCAAAATTTGGGGATATTTTGAGGAAAGATAATGATGATTTAGAAAAGCTTTCTAATGATATTATGAGCAATCTTATTGATTATATTAATGCTAATCAGGGTGGTTTATTTATGTATAATGATGAAGAGGAAGATGATGTCCATTTAGAATTGGTTGCTTCTTATGCTTTTAATAGAAAAAAATTTAATGCAAAGAAAATTCAACTTGGTGAAGGTTTAGTTGGAACATGCGCTATTGAAAAAGAAACAATTTATATGACTGAAGTACCAGATGAATATATTGAAATCACTTCAGGTCTTGGTGATGCCAACCCAAGGAGCTTGTTAATTGTTCCTTTAAAGTTAGAAGATAAAATATTTGGTATAATTGAATTAGCTTCGTTTAATAAATTTGATGATTATCAGATTGAATTTGTTGAAAAAATAGGGGAAAGTATTGCTTCAACACTTTCTAGTGTTAAGATAAATGCTAAAACTGCAGCTCTACTTGACGAAACTAAACTTCAGGCTGAAGAAATGGCTACGAAAGAAGAAGAGATGAGACAAAACCTAGAAGAACTTAAGGCTACCCAGGAAGAGATGGAGAGAATAAAAAAACGGGAAGCTGAAAAGAGCGAAGAGTTAATGAAACAACAAGAAGATAACAGAAAAATGTTGATAAAGATACTTGACCAGTTACCGGAAAAAGTATTTTTGAAAGATAAGAGCGGTAAAATGATAATGGTAAATGAGGCTGTTGCAAAAGCTCATGGAACCTCTGCTGATGAACTTATTGGACAAAGTGATTTTAATTTCTTTGATGCTGAAAAAGCAGAAAAATTATATGCTGAGGAAGTTGAAATAATGAATTCCGGACCAAAAACATTTACCCAACCTGAGGAATTCAGAGGTGTTAAAAAAGTTATGCAAACTTCTAAAATGCCATTTTATATTCCATATTTAAAAGAAACAGGTTTACTTGGTGTACAAACTGATGTAACAGAGTTAACAAGATTACAGAATAGGGAAAAGGAACTACTTGATGAAATTGAAAAATTAAAAAAAGATTTAAATAAATAAAGGGGAAGGTTGGTTTATCACCAACCTTTTTTATTTTATTTTATAATTAAAACTCGCTGAGCAAATTGTTCCCTTCGAACTTACCCCAGTTATTATTCCAATTAATTCAGCTTTTATATCTCCATTATAACAATTTACCTTAATAATTCCATCCTTATCAGGCTCCAAACTG
Source organism: uncultured Bacteroidales bacterium (assembly GCA_964496465.1). GTDB lineage: Bacteria > Bacteroidota > Bacteroidia > Bacteroidales > CAYFUP01 > CAZBZX01. The sequence continues at coordinate 6,246 of CAZBZX010000017.1, read as the reverse complement.
TTGTTCCAGTATATTGTGGTTCTTATATCTTCTTCACCATTTGAAGGAGTTTCATAAATTGGAGTATTAAACTCGTTGGCCAGGGAAAAAGGAGAAAAGATTTTAGTAGTATTATCTTTTGGCTCAGGAATATATTCCCCATGTTTTGTAAAAACTTCAATTAATCCATTTGAATATAATCCACTATATCTTTGAACATCAACAATAGAAGTTGACACATTTATTTTACCAACATCTGCAGGACTTAAATTGTCCAAAACTGATGCATCATCACCATATTTAACGCCGTCAATTACAATTAAAGCTCCTTGCTGAGCATTTATTGAATTATGAAATCCAGGAAATATTATTTTATTATAAGACATATCAAAATGTTTAATTTCACTTACAATTTCTATAACACTTAAATAATTTGAATAATTTTTTTGTTCTTCTTTAGGTTCAACTTCTTGAATTTTAATTGGGGATTTATTATCAAATTTAATTTTTGAATATAAATCATAATTAGATGGTGGTAATGAATTGTAATTCGAAATTGAATTTAAAAGAATAGAGGATTTTTGATATTTATGAATTCTTTGAACAGCTGATTCGATAATTTCGGTATCATTATTCGATAGGTTTTTAATAGTTAATTTTTGATTATTTAATGGATTGGTTGCATTCATGTCTAGATCTTCAATCTTGCAGTTGTATTGCGAAAAAGGTAAATAGAAATAACCATCTTTATCAGAAAATAAATTAAGTGATTTTAGTGTTATTTTATTTAAAACTAAGATTTTTGCATTGCTTACTACGTTTTCATTATTATCATAGACCCTTCCAAAGTATCCATCAAGATTCATATTACCATATTTATTTAACTTTAAAAATGCTAAAATTGAATTATAATCATAATCTGGATCATTATTGGTTAGCGCAATACAGTCATTTATAACATGCTTTTCTGCACTTTTTGCTTCACTATACCACTTTTCAGCACATAAAAATTCAGGATTATTATTTAATTGATAATCTATTAATTGTATTTTTGAGTCACTATATAATGAGTTTTTATCTATAATAGAAATAGAATAATTCCCAATTGAATTTAATTGATCATCATTATTTACATTGAATTGTATAACACTATTACTCTTTGATTCAACATCAGGAATATTATTGAAGGTTATATTTTTTGAATGATCGATAAATACATTTCTTTTTGTCATTAGATTTTGATTTTCATCAAATAATAATAGTTGAACAATACCATTGGAAATATCTTCTACAGGAAGTTTTATTAAACTTTTATCAGTAAAAGATAAAATGGAAGCATAAACTATTTGACCTCGTTTTTGAGCAATTACATAATAATTTTCAGGCTCCTTCGATTTTTTCATAACATTTAAATACATCATTATTTTCGATTGACCATTATTAGTAATGATAACACCCTCCTTTTTTACTTTTGGAAGTTTAAATTTTTCATCTAGCTGAATTGGACTGGTCAATTTAATATAATAATTATCTTCCTCAGGTGTAAAGGATAATAGCGCCATACCTTTGGTTAATGAATTAAAGGATAATACTTCTTCATTTTTACTATTAAATAATTTACCTTCAAAATCAAAGTAATTATCATTGCTGTCAGAAACAGTTATAGCCATTTTATTTACTAATCCTGAAATTACATCATTTCCTTCTGGAAAAAAGTTTACTATTAATGGAAGTGAAGGTTTTGGAATAGTATATGAAATTTGCTCTTTTAATTTTTTGTGCTTTATAGATAATTTTATTTGTATTAATTTATCTTTTATTTGATTATCAATTGGAATATTTATTGTTGAAATACCTTCACTATTAGTTGTTTCATTACCAACTAAATATTCTTTTTTATTTGCAGTCAATGTATAATTCACTTTTGCATTTTCAATAGGATTATAATTTAAATCTTTTACAAATACCTGAACGTGTGAATTATTTAAATTTTCTTCTGAAGAAGGATTAAAATTAATATCCACTAATATTTCAGGAATAATACTATTAACAATGGTAATAGGTTTTATAAAAGCTAGTTGACCACCATTTTGCATCCAGCTTGAATAAGCAATTATATATAATTCATTTTTATCAATTTCCCCAGGAATTATAAAATTACCATATGATTTACCTTGTTTTATCTCAAAAATATACGATGAATATTCGTTTCCATCATCATCAATTAATTTTATAAATAGTTTTTTGCTTAACGAAGAGGAAGTGCTAAATAAGGGATCATTTATATAGGCTTTAAACCAAACTGTTTCACCGATAAGATATTTGTCTTTATCAGTTTGAATAAATACAATTTCTTCAGGATAATTTTCATTAAATGATTTTAATTTTTCAGCCAGTTCAAAAATAAATTTAGTGTCAGCTGCAAATACATTATTAATTTTTATAAAAAATGTTATAAGAAGGATATAAAATGTGATTTTCATTTTAATTATATTTTTATTTAATATTACTTACAAGGTGAATGGTGTAGGTTTTAAGCTGTTCGTAGGCATCAATAAGCGATTGATCTGGTTGAATGATATTATATTTTCCCCAGAATTCTTCGTCATAACCATTTATTTGTTCAACAAAAACATCAGTTGGTTTTGATGTTTCTTTTGGTCTAAATTTTTTTACATCTATTAATATTTTATCTGTAATAATAAATTCAGATGATGTTGAAAAATTTGAGTAGTTTTTAGTCCTTTTATTTAATATATCGAAGTGAACTTCACTTTTAGCATTATTTAATTGCCATTTTCCATTCTGGTAAAAATAATCAGTTTTATAAAGTGAAAACACAGGTTTTATTCTTGCTGAAAAGGGTTTTTTTACAACAAAAACACTGCTTGCTTTTTGTATTGCTTTTGGACTAATTTGAAACTCGGCGCTAACAATAGCATATGTTTTCTCATCAATATATAGCTTTCCTTTATAAAGTAACTCGTCAACATTTTCTTTCTGGTCGAATGAAATTACAAAGGTATTCCTGTTTCTATAGGTTATAATTTTTTCTAAATAATAATCATAAAGGTTCATATATTCAGAGTTAATAAAAGAGACCTTATTTTTTACAATGTCAAGTTTTAAATTATTATATAAACCTCCAATTACCTTAAAATCATATTCATCAAGTGCAGAAAGATTTTGATTTTTTCTTCCCTTTAATATCTTAATTTTATCATTGTCATATTCAATGGCATAGTTTGATTTATATATACTAACAACAGCTTCCGATATACTTATATATTCGTTATTAAGCCTGTTTGTTTCTCTAAAGAAACCTATTAAATTGCATGATTTATTATCATAATTTTCAGATATGTTTTCTACTGCCTTTTTAATTATTTCTTTTGGATTATATGGTTTAATTATGACCTGTTCAATTTTATAAGTTTCTGGTTTTAACTCAATTATAGTATTTAATGTGTCTAAATATTTTAAATAAATACTAAAATTTCGATATCCAATAAATGATATCATTAATGTATCGTTATCTTGAGGATCAGTAATGGTCAATTTAAATTCTCCGTTTGTATTGGTAATTGTTTTCGTGTTACTTTTTGAAAGATAAATATGCGCAAAAGGGATAGGATTTTTCGAGGCCCATTCAATCACCTGTCCCTTCACTACCTTAACATTTTCAGTTGTATCAATTTTATCGTATATAACTTTACCAAGAGAGTCTTTTTTTAATATAATAATATGATTCTCAAATTCTTCAAATTGATATTTTTCGCTAAAAATGTTTCTAAGTATTGAATCTAAACTTGAAGCTTGAGTTTTATAGGTAATTTTATTAGAATGCAATATGTCGGAATTATATGAAAAATTAACATCGGCAAGGGCACTTAATTTAAGCAATACTTTTTCAATTGGATCATTATTAAATTCACAACCAATTATTTTTGGAAGATAATAGTTTTGCGAACAAAGGTTATTGATAAGTATAAAAAGTACACCAATTAGAAAGCAACTTTTGCCAAAGTAAGTTTTCATTATATTTATAATGAAGATGATTCTTTATAGGCTAAAATTATTTTTCCATCCTTATATTTTGATGAAATGCTAAATGTTATTTCAATAATTTTTATAACGGATTGAATATCTTCTTTATCAAAACTGGCAGTGAGTTTAAGATCTTTTAAATTTTCATCTTCGAAACTAATTGGCACCTGATATACACTTTCAAGTACCTGTTTTACTTCAGCAAGAGGTGTTTGATTGAAATTTATAATTTTAGTTCTCCAGGCCAAATGATTTTCATCTTTCACAATGTCGTTTTTAATTTCATTGTTCGATTTATCCATTATTCCCTTATGTCCTTTTTCCAACAAAACTTTTCCTGTTTCTATTCCAAGAATATTGGTTTTAGTAAATTCAACTTTACCAGTACTTACAGTTACGGTAGTATTTTTGCTTGATGAATAAGAGTTCACATTAAAGGATGTGCCCAGAACTTTAATCCTGCTATCATAGGTAGTAATTATAAAAGGACGATTTTTATCAGGTTCAACTTCAAAAAATGCTTCACCGGTTAATTTGATTTTTCTTTCATTAGCATCAAATTTTTTAGGGTATTTTACAATAGTATTTGCATTTAAATAAATAACTGATCCGTCTGGTAATGATTTTATCATATTTTGATTAGTCCCAGATGCAATTTCAATCCAGTCATTCTTTGATGAATTATAATAATAGGCACTAAATCCAATCAATGCAGCAATAAAAATGGCTGCAGCAACCCGAATAAATCTGTCTAGTTTAATAATTTTTGATTCAGCTGTAATTTTAGTTTTAACCTGATGAAGAGCCCTGGTTACATCTATTTCATTATTTATATCAATTAAATCAAATGTTTCCCATGAATTCTTTATATCGAAAAATTCTTGTTTGTTTTCTTCAGAAAGATTTATCCATTTTTCAACCGCGTCATTTTCCTCAGTTGAAGTCTCTTTCGACAAATATTTAGCAATCAAATCCCAGTCTATATTCATTTCTATTTTCATCTTTTCAACTATTTTCTATTTAAAAAACGTATTAAAATATATAAACCCCTATTATAAAAATAAAAATTCTATAATAAAGATAAAAAGAGATAAGACCATACAGTCTTTAAGTAGTTCGCGTAATTGTTTTAATGCAATACCCATCTGATTTTCAACCGTTTTAGGCGAAATATCCAATCTTTCAGCAATTTCTTTATAGCGTAGGCCATATGTTTTATTCATTTGAAAAATTTTTTTTCGTTGCTTTGGTAATTGATTTATAGCTTCTTTTATTTTTAATGATAATTCCTTGTCTGGAATTATTTCAGGCTCAAAATAATCTACTGAGGTTTGAATTATTTCATTTGCATATTTTTTTCTTACTTTTTCTTTCCTGATATAATCAATACAACCATTTCGAACGGAAGTGAATAAGTAAGTTTTTATCGATAATACTTTAGTTAATTGATTTCTATTATTCCAGATTTTTACAAAAATATTTTGAACAATTTCTTCTGCCTGATCAAGATCATAAACATATTTTCTGCCAAACATACATAAGGATTTGTAATAGAAAGTAAATAGTTCATTATAAACAGTTTCATTCCCATTGCTAAGTTCTTCGATTATTTTTTTGTCAGGTAAATTCATTCCTCTTTAATTGAAACGTACCAATTTAAATAATTCCCTAATTTTAGCGGCAAAATAGTATCTTTATTTTAATATTAACAATTTATTTTCTGATTTAGTAAATGTATAAAATTATTTAATTAGTTGTATGAAACCCTCATATTTAAGGAAATATTAAATAGGAGGCACAAAAATAAAAAGACATGATTAAAATGTTTTTGAATTGAAAATAATTCAGATGAGGGTTATTCGCTTATGCTCATGAGAACGCTAAAGCTAAGTTCACCGAACACCTTTGAGAATTATTATTATTGTGAGGTAACAAGTTCCAATTTCTATTTTCAAAAAATGTAACCAAATGATAATTAACAATATAATTAAAATTTATTCACATGAAAGTATTAGTGGGAATGAGTGGTGGAATTGATAGCACAGCAGCCACAATTTTACTAAAGGAACAAGGGGTTGAGGTTATTGGACTTTCAATAAATTTATTTGGTGACAAAAATGATAATGATTTAATTAATAAGGATTTAAAAAGAAATATTGAAGATGCTGCTGATGTATGTAAAAAGTTGAAAATTGAGCACAAAATTATTGATGCCAGGGT
>CAZBZX010000016.1:22350-22833 GCA_964496465.1 uncultured Bacteroidales bacterium | reverse complement strand
ATTCAATTAGGAGCAATATTGGCTGTAGTTGTTTTATATTTTAAAACTTTTATTTTTTCACCCTGATTGATAAATCCAACTTCAGATACAGCATCATAAATTTCGTCATCGATTTCAATTTTACCTGATGGTCTTAAGACGGTTTTTGCAATACCAATCTTTCCCTTTAATTCAAATTGATTGATAGTTACTCCTATATAACCATCATTTTTATTTTGTACAGCATCTAATGCAAAACCTTTAAAAGATTTGGAAGTAAATAATTTCCGACTCAAATATATAGATAGGAAAAATGAAATAACCATAGAAATACTAACCGTAAAAAAAGATTTGATGACGTCATCTATATTTCCAAATTCTCTATCCCATTTAATTTTATCAACCATACTTAATGACAAGCCAATTATGGCTAATATTATTCCTGAAATCCCTGCAATCCCAAAGCCGGGAATCACAAATATTTCTAATCCAATTAATATCAAG
>CAZBZX010000016.1:351-22340 GCA_964496465.1 uncultured Bacteroidales bacterium | reverse complement strand
AAGCCTGCAACAAATAGTAATATTTCCCAATTTTCAGCTAGTCCTTCTAAATATAGTGGGGCAAAATATAATGTGGCTGCAAGTATTGACGCCGCTAATGGAAACCCTATTCCCGGCGATTGAAGTTCAAAATATATTCCTCCAATAATAATCATAATTAGAATTCCTTGTAAAGCTGGATTTACTAAAAATCCAATAAAAGCTTCAAGACTGGATACAGTGAATTCTTTTATCACATAATCTCTTACACCAACCAAATCAAGTACTTCTTGATAATCATCAGCAAGTCCGTCACAGAAACCATTTTTTAAAGCTTCTTGTGCAGTGAAAGTTAACACCTTACCTGAATCGATGATCCCTTCAATTTTTATTGATGGGTCAACCATTGCTTGAGCAATATTAGGATCTCTGTGCCATTTAATAATAGTATCGGTTCCATTAATTATAGTATCTTTTCCTTTAGTTTCTGCCGTAGCTCGCATGATAGAACGCATATATGATTGATATTTATCAGGCATAGCTTCACCAGTTTGATTAACCACTGTTGCTGCACCAATATTTCCTCCTGGACGAATATAAATATAATCGCAAGCAATAGATATTAATGCTCCAGCGGATGCAGCATTATTATCGATAAATGCAATACATGGTATGGGACAATTAATTATTTTAGTCCTGATTGAATCTGCTGCATCAACTAATCCCCCATAGGTATTTAAATGCAATAGCATATAATCTGCATGGATGGATTCTGCATCTTCAATACTTTTTTTTGCAATACGCCATGTTGCAGGGCCAATTTCTTTTTGAATATTAAATTTATAAACAACAATTTTGGATTTTACATTATTGGTTGTATCTAATTCATTTCCAGATAGTATATAAAATGTTGCTAAAAGAAAAGTAAAAAGTATTAATTTTGTTGAGAATTTCATTTTATTAATTTTTAGATAATATAATTCGATATCCCAAAATTATAATTTTTTGTTCATCAACGCATGATTATTTCTCTTTATTAAAATATAAATTTTTATTACTTTTCAAGTTTTATTTATTTTACGAATGAAAATTTCCGGAAGAGTTGTTTGGATTACTGGCGCATCATCAGGTATTGGTGAGGCAACAGCATATGAGTTGGCAAAACAGGGTGCAAAATTGATTTTATCATCAAATCAGGAAAAGGAACTTGAAACTGTTAAAAATAATTGTATTAAAATAGGCACCGATTGTTCTTCAATATACTTTGATTTAAGTAAATCAGAGAGTATACCAGAAGTAGTAAAAGAAGCAAAATTAAAATTTGGTACTATTGATATTCTATTTAATAACGGAGGAATTAGCCAAAGAGCAACAACATTGGAAACTCCTATTGAAGTTGACAGGAAGATTATGGAAATAAATTATTTTGGTGGGGTACAATTAACTAAGCTTGTTTTACCAATATTAATTTCGAATGGAGGAGGACAAATTGTTGTAACAACTAGTATAGCTGGTAAATTTGGCTTTCCTTTACGATCGGCCTATTGCGCATCAAAGCATGCATTATATGGATTTTATGAAACTATTCGGGCAGAGATGATTAAAAATAATATCAAAGTTACTTTTATATGTCCAGGTAGGGTAAGAACGAACATCTCGGTGAATGCATTAACGAAAGATGGAAATCCACATGGGAAGATGGATGAAGGTCAGGATACCGGAGTTACTTCTGAAAAAGCAGCAAAGCAAATTGTATACGCTATTAAAAGTGAAAAAAGAGAAGTGTTAATTGGAGGAAAAGAGTTAATTATGGTTTATATAAAAAAATATTTACCATGGTTGTTTTACAGAATTATACACAAAATAAAACCTACTTAGAAATTATTCTTATTTAATAAAAGAAAACAAATGAGGAAAAAATTGATCGCGGGAATTCAACAAATAGGGATTGGTGTTGAAGATTTATTTAAAGCATGGGAATGGTATCATAGTGCATTTGGAATGGATATTAAAGCATTTGATGATGATAATATAGCCGATTTAATGGCACAATATATGGGTGGAAAACCTAGGGAAAAAAGAGCAATATTAGCAATTAATCTGCAAGGTGGAGGTGGGTTTGAAATATGGCAGCATACAGGAAGAAAACCCAAAAAACCTGAATTTGAGATTAAAATTGGTGATTTAGGGATATTTGCAGCTAAAGTAAAATGTAAAAATTCGAAAGAAGCATATGAATATTTTAAATTAAAAGGTATAAACACGTCAAATGGCTTAGCAAAAGATCCAAACGGTAAGGAATCTTTTTATATTCAGGATCCATTTGGAAATTATTTTCATATAGTTGAAAGTGATAATTGGTATTTGGAAGAAAAAAAATTTACCGGAGGAACCTATGGAGCTGTAATAGGTGTGTCAGATGTTGATAAAGCAAAAGTATTATATTCTGATATTTTAGGATATGACAAGGTGGTATATGATGAGATTGGTGTTTTTGATGATTTAAAAAGTATTTCTGGAGGAGAACAAAAAATAAGAAGAGTATTATTAGCTCATGAAGAGCCTAGAAGAGGATCATTTAGTAATCTTTTTGGAACTAGCGAGATTGAATTAATACAAGTAACAGAAGGTAAACCAAATAAAATATTTAAAGACAGGTATTGGGGTGACCCGGGTTTTATACATTTATGCTATGATATTATTGGTATGGATTATCTGAAAAAAGAATGCGATGAGAAGGGTTTTTCGTTCACCGTTGATAGCCGAACAAAACATAATGACGACCGCAGTTTTGATATGGGGGATGCGTCAGGATATTTTTCATATATTGAAGATCCTGATGGCACACTAATAGAATTTGTTGAAACACATAAATTACCTTTAATAAAGAAATTGGGCTGGTTTATGAACCTTCAGAAAAGGGGTGGTAAAAATTTGCCTGATTGGATGATTAAAACCCTTCGATTTAATAAAGTAAAAAAGTTTAATTGATCTTAATCTTATTTAAATTCATCTTCTATTTTAAGGTTATTTAATTCAATATCTTCTTCCTCATCATAGATTTGAATTAATGGTTCCTTATAAGCTTTTGCAGTAATTGATTTTTCTAAGCTAAGAAGTAAAGAAGGCAATAAGGTTAAATTTGAAATTACTGCTATTAATAATGTAATAGAAACAAGAATTCCCAATGCTTTGGTGCCTCCAAAGCTTGAAACAGTAAAAATTGCAAACCCAAAAAATAATACAATGGCTGTGTATATCATGCTTAGGCCAGATTCTTTTATAGCAATTATTACTGATTTTCTAATCCTGTAATTACATAATTTAAGTTCTTGTCGGTATTTAGCTAAAAAATGAATTGAAAAATCAACAGCAATTCCAAATGCAATACTATATACAAGAATAGTAGAAGGTTTTATGGCTATTCCAGTATATCCCATAATTGCCCCTGTACATAATAATGGAATGAGGTTAGGAATTAGTGATACAATCACCATTTTACCTGAACTAAACATAATAGCCATGAAAAGTGAAATGAACAATATGGCTACACCAAGGCTAATAAAAAGGTTTTTAGTTAAGAAATTAGTTCCTTGAAGAAATACAACACTAGTACCAGTAATGGTAACATCATAATCTTCAGGTGGAAATATTTCATTAATAATTGGTTGAATAGAATCTTTAATATTTTGGATTTCATGGGTTCCAATATTTGCCATTTGAATACTAATCCTGGTTACTTGTTTATTTGAATCAATAAAAGATTTAAAATTGCTCTGTTTTTCATCAAAGTCTTTTGTATAAGTTTTTAATTTAATTAAATCTATATATAAAGGGACCCTGTAATATTTTTTATCACCTCTTTTATGGGCTTGATATGAGAAACTTATAGCATCAGTTAAGGATAATGACCTGCTAAAATATTTTGAGAACAGATTATCTTTTTGCAATTGTTTTTCAAGACGTTTAATTTTATAAATGGTTATCGCATTATTATGAAATAATCCATTTTCTTTTTTTGTATCAATTTCTATTTCAAATGGCAAAACTCCTTTATAATATTTTTCAAAAAACATAAGATCCTTATAAATAGGATCATTATGAGGGATATCATCAACAACATTTCCAGAAGTTTTAATTTGACTAATACCTATAAAACATATTATAGTAAAAATAATAGTTATAATATACACAGCATTTCTATGATCAATTGAATATTTAACTAACTCACCAATGGCTTTTTTTGTAATTTTATTATCGAGATGTTTAGTGTGTTTTGTAGGAGGCGGAGGTAAATAGCTAAAAACAATAGGAATAATAAATAAAGAAAGTAAGAATACACCAATAATATTTATAGAAGCAATTGTTCCAAACTCAACCAGGATTTTTGATCTGGTCAGGATAAAAGTAGCGAAACCAAAAGCAGTTGTTGCATTGGTCATAAATGTAGCATTGCCTATCCGTTGAATAACTCTGGATAATGCCCTGATTTTACTCTTATGTAATAAGTATTCCTGGTGATATTTGTTAATTAAGAAAATACAATTAGGAATACCGATAACTATTATTAAAGGTGGGATTAAACCTGTAAGCATTGTAATTTCATAATGAAACAGAGTTAAACTCCCCAGCACCCATATTACTGAAATACTTACAATTAGGAGTGAAACAAAAACAGCTTTAAATGATCTGAAGAAAATATATAATATTATAGCGAGTACAATTGCTGCCAAAATAATAAACAAAACTATTTCAACACTTACCATTTGTGTTAATTTAGTCCTTATATATGGCATTCCAGAATAATGGACTTTAATACCAGTTGTTTCAGAAAATTGATTACCTAAATTGCAAATTTCATCAACTAATTGAATCCTTTTTTTAGTATTTACCACATTTGCATTTAATGTAATAGCCATTAAAGTTGAAAATGCTGAATCTTTATTAATAATTAATAAATCTTCATAAAATGGCAATGAATAAATAATATCCATTAAACTATCAAGTTCGTGTTGAGATGATGGTTTGTTGTTTATTATTGATTTTAGAATTAATTTAGTCTCATCTGGTGATATAGTGAGATTATAAACCCTGGCAATTGAAAGAACTGTATCTACACCATTTATATTATTAATATCATTTGTGAGATCATACCATTTATTAAAGTTCTCAATATCTAACAAATCTTTGTCATCCGTACCAATGACTAATACGCTTCCATCTTCTCCAAATCGTTGTTTAAATTCGTTATAATTAATTAATGTTTTATTATTTTTTGGAAGCATTTGAAAATATTCATAGGTAAGCTTTACATCTTTTGCCTTAAAAGCCATAAAGACAGTAATCAATGATATTACAATCAAATTTGTAGTTCTATTTCTAAGAATAATCCTTACAACCTTTTCCCACATGCTATTCAGAAGTGTTTTTAAAATTGTTTGCAATTATAATCAATTATCGTGTAATATAGATGATAATCATTTGATTTTTTTGTTTTTGTGAAGAAGGTAATAAATATGATCAAAAATTCATTAGGATAGTTAATTAGAACAAATGATGGTGTTCATTTTAATACTAAAGCTTTGTATTTTTTTTACATCAATTTTTGAAACAGAGTGATTTATTTTTGTTGTTTTTTGAATATAAAATTTCTCAAAAAAGGTCATTTTATTAAAATTAAATTCCCCACCGAAATATCCTTTTACTTTAATATGCTTAACTAAATTTGGCGAAAAAGAATGTGAAATATAATAATCACCTTTTGAAGTAGGATCCATAAAGCAAAGGTATACGGCTAAGTTTTTTGATAATATTTCATTTTCATTCTCATTGCAAAATTTTTTGATACTAGGATTTATATGACCAGTATGTATTGAACCACCAACTATTATGGTACTATATTTTGTAAAATCTATTGAATACTCTTTTTTAAGATTTACTATATCAATATTGCCTTCGAGCAATTTAGACAGAATTTTAGCGCATTTTATAGAGCAACCATGTAAGGAAGCATATACAATTAATGTATTCATCAACCTAAGTAAGTTTTTTATATAGACAAAAATTTGAATGAATTGTTTTGAAATATTAACATTTTGATTTAGTTGTTAAATAAATATAAATATGTAATTTAGCGGACGTTTTTAAATTTTATATTTTTGTTGACATTTTAAAATTAATTTATGATGAAAAATATGTATAGAATAATAGTATTCTCTCTTATTGTTGGGATATCAATAAGCTTGTCTGCTCAAAAAAGCAATAAATTAGGACATATTGATTCACAAGAACTTCTTTCATTAATGCCAGCCGCAGATTCTGCAAGGAAGGTAATGGAAAGAGAAACTAAATCAATTCAGGATCAGATGGAATTGATGCAGGTTGAATTTAATAATAAGTATAATGATTATGTTACTAAAATGGATTCGATGAGTAAGTTCATACGTCAAAGTAAAGAACAGGAATTGCAAGACTTGCAGCAACGTATCCAGGTTTTTGAAAGTAATGCGCAGCAAAGTTTACAACTACAACAAGCTGAACTTTTCCAGCCTATTATTGATAAAGCACAAAAAGCTATTGAAGCAGTTGGAAAAGAAAATGGATTCACTTATATTTTTGATACAAGTGTAGGAGCAGTTATTTACAAAAGTGATGAGTCTGAAGATATAATGGAGCTTGTAAAAGCTAAACTTAAAATCAAGTAAATAATTAATCACAATAAAAAGGGCTTTTTAATTAAATCAAAAAGCCCTTTTTTATTTCTGCATAGTATAAACTATTATCTCATATCATTAATTTCAACTCCGGGATAATTTTTTGCATCAAATTCAAATATTGAATCATCTAAAGTTAAGTCTGTTTTAAAATCATTAATTATAATAGTATAAATATTACCATCTTTGCTAAAATATTTTATACTCGATAATACCATGTCTGATTTGCCAATCAACAATCGAATTCTTGAGTAATTACTTTCATCAATTTTTATTGGGAAAAGATCAATTTCATAGTTTACCGTATTGTTGATGGTTATTTCCTGGTTTAATTTATATTTAAATTCATATTCGTAAATAGTGAATATTTTTTTTGGATTACTTAATATACCTTCATCATCTTCTTTTTCTGAAATAGTAACTTCACTAACTTCTTCCATATATTGCCATAATATTTTGCCATCAGAAATAATTTCATTTCCAGGAAATAATAATTTAAACTTATCTTTTTTTAAATACATTTCTCCTTCAAAACTATCAAGTACTTCATTATTCTGATTAAGATTTGAAAAAATAAATTTCGTATAAATGGTTTTTTGATTTTTTATTTTATTCGAAAATTCTTTTAAAATATTTTCAACTTCAGTCGATTGTGAATATAATCCGATACTTATTAGAGAGTACACTAGTAACACTATATTTTTTTTCATTTTTAATTTATTTTATTGTCAAGTTCTTTCAAAAATTGTTCCAACGAATATTCATCTGCTATTAAAACCTGCCGTGCTTTACTGCCTTCAAAAGGACCAACAATTCCCGCAGCTTCTAATTGATCTATTATTCTTCCAGCTCTATTGTAACCGATTGAAAATTTTCGTTGAATAAGCGATGTAGACCCTTGTTGATGTGCAACAACTAACCTGGCTGCTTCATCGAACATAGTATCTCTTTTTTGCAAATCAATATCTGAAAAATCAGTAGAGTTTTCATCAATATATTCTGGCAATAAGAAAGCAGTAGGGAAGGATCGTTGGTTTCCTATATAATCCACAATCCTTTCAATCTCAGGTGTGTCGATAAATGCACACTGCACGCGAATTAAATCATTTCCCTGGGAAATTAACATATCACCACGACCTATTAATTGATTTGCTCCAGGAGAATCTAAAATAGTTCTCGAATCAATCATAGAAGTTACCCTAAATGCAATTCGTGCAGGAAAATTTGCTTTTATTACTCCAGTTATAATATTCGTAGTTGGTCGTTGAGTCGCTATTATTAAATGAATACCTATAGCTCTTGCCAATTGAGCTAAACGTGCTAATGGCATTTCCACTTCACGACCTGCTGTCATTATTAAATCAGCAAATTCGTCAATTATAAGTATAATATACGGTAAATATCGATGACCATTTTCAGGATTTAAATTTCGCTTAATAAACTTGGCATTATATTCCTTAAGATTCCTTACATGAGCAGCTTTTAACAAGTCGTACCGTTGATCCATCTCAATACAAAGCGAATTTAATGTATGGATTACTTTCTGTGTATCGGTAATAATTGCTTCTTCAGTATCGGGCAATTTTGCTAAAAAGTGGTGTTCAATTTTAGAAAATAAAGTGAGTTCAACTTTTTTGGGATCAATCAATACAAATTTTATTTGTGACGGGTGTTTTTTATAAAGTAAAGAAGTCATAATAGCATTCAACCCAACTGATTTTCCTTGTCCGGTAGCTCCTGCAACTAAAAGATGAGGCATTTTCGCCAAATCAAAAACATAAACATCATTCGAAATTGTTTTTCCTATACCAATTGCAAGGTCGTATTTTGTTTCTTTAAATTTCTCTGATTCCAGAATAGATTTCATCGAAACAATTTCAGGATTCTGATTAGGTACTTCAATTCCGATGGTTCCCTTTCCAGGAATAGGCGCAATAATTCGGATACCCAATGCTGCAAGACTTAGGGCAATGTCGTCTTCTAAATTTTTAATTTTTGAAATTCTAATCCCGGGGGCTGGAACAATTTCATATAACGTGACAGTAGGGCCAATTGTGGCTTTTATTTTTGTGATTTCTATTTTATAATGAGATAAAGTTTCTACAATTTTATTTTTATTTTCAAGTAATTCTTCTTTACTAACAGAAGCTTTGTCTGATTTATGTTCTTCTACAAGATCTAATCCAGGAATTTTATAGGTCGAAAGTTCTAATGTTGGATCAAAATCTTCAATAATTTCAGTCGGCTCGTCATCATTGCTATCAGAAACAGGGTTTTCTTCAATAGTAAAATCAATGTCGTCTGGCTTTATTTCAGATTTATTTGTTTGCTTTTCAAACTCAAAATCATCCTCTTCTTGTATATTTTCAATGGTTGATTTATCAGTAACTATAAATTTTTCATCTTCAAAATCAATATCAATTTCGTCTTCATTTTCTTTGACTGAAATTTCATTATCTTCTTCACTTAATTTTATTTTTTCTTTTATAGAAAATAAATTTATAATAAGCTTTTTAAAGATGATATATGAATTCTCAAAAGAGAATAAAATGAAAGCCATTATACATATTAAAATCAAAAAACCAGTTCCTGTTTTGCCAATAAAAGCATTTAACCACCTCGAGATCATATAACCGTATGTGCCACCTGGACCACTTCCTAAAAATCCATTTCCATCACTCCATAAATAGCCAAAAGTAATTGAGAATAAAATAACTGCTACAATACTAATCCGTATTGTTTTCCCTAAATGCAATAACCTAATATTTAATAATTTAAATCCGTATATAATTAATAAAAATGGAAATAGAAATGATGATATCCCAAACCATTTATTTAGAAATAAATTAGCAATACGAGCCCCGGTTTTACCAGTCCAATTATCGACAATAATTGTTGAGCCTGAAATTACTTTTGACCACTCAAAGCTTTGATCTATTTTCCATGTAAAAAAATAAGATATAAATGCAAGAATTATGTAGGCAGCAAAAAATAATACAAAAAGGGCTATAGTGAACTTAAGCCTGTCATCCCTAAAGGCATTTTTATTTTCTAATTTTTTACCAGGTTTTTTTTGATTGCTTTTTGTCTGATTTTGCATTTAAGAATTATAGTTTTAATAATGCAAGTATAATACATATTTACTCAAGCATGCAAATAATTTTATTAACCGTTTCATAACTAATCCGTTTATAATCATCAGGAATACGGAAAATTGAATCAGGTACATTAGTCTCAGTAACTTTTTTCGCGATAAAACGCATATCCATATTGTATAAATTAACCTGAAAATCCATTAATACTCCATCAATTTTATAAAACGGATTTTTTTTGTTTGGATTATGTATCTTGATATCTTTCGTATATAAAACATTAAACGGGGAAAAACTATCTACTTCACTTTTAACATTGGCAATATTGCACCGTATTCCCGAAATTACGGAAGTATCTTTACTTTCGTTAATATGAATGCCTGGCATATTTCCAAATAATTCGGAGGGCCCTTTTTTATTTTCCAGGTAATAATATTTTTGATTCATAATTTGAAATAATGCTATCGATGAATCAGACTTAGTATTTGTTATTGTAGCAAAAGCAAAATTACCCGAAAATCCAACTAAAGAGCTTTTAATTCTATTTTTTTTAAACGCCATCACCATAGTTTTTGGTAGCATAAATGAATACAAGCTTTCCTTTTCTTTGTTTAAATATATTACTTCATATTCTATATAACCTTCCTTAATTTTATTTTTGTTTTCAGTGCTACAGCCTACTAATAAAATAATAATAAGAGAAGAAATAATAAATCTCATATATTTTTTTTTGGTCAAATAAAAATATCAAATAAATTTTGATTAATTCGGCGGCTAAATTAATTAAATATTAATAACTATTAGAAATTATTTGACCTATACATTTTTTATGTTGATAAATATCAGAAAAATATTGATTTTTGTTTTATATATTTTGTTAATAAAAAATTTCGATTTTTTGAATTCTTATAAACTGCAAAATGGAAAACAAAAATTTTAAAAACAAAAGTTTTTTGAAATTACAGGATTTTTCAAAAAATGATATTGAGTATTTATTGAGTTTATCAAATAAATTAAAAAAGCGAAAAGGAAAATTAAAAGAGAAGCAATATCTAAAAGGCAAAAATATAGCATTAATATTTGAAAAAACATCAACGCGTACTAGGTGTGCATTTGAAGTTGCTGCATACCAGGAAGGGGCATCAATAACATATTTAAGCCCTGCTAATTCTCAATTTGGTTATAAAGAATCGGTAGAAGATTCGGCAAGAGTTTTAGGTAGAATGTACGATGGAATAGGCTATAGAGGTTTTAGTCAGGATGTTGTCGAGAAATTAGCTCAATTTTCAGATATTCCAGTATGGAATGGATTAACAGATGTGTATCATCCAACCCAGATTTTAGCAGATTTTTTGACTATTAAAGAGTATTACAAAAAATCTTTTAATAAGGTTAAAATCTGCTATATAGGTAATGCTAAGAATAATGTTTGCAACTCATTAATGATAGGATCAGCAATAATGGGATTGGATTTTAGAATAATTGCACCACTTGAATTTCAGCCTGACGATGAGCTAATTAATATTTCTAAGAAATTGGCAAAGAAATCAAATGGATTAATTACTATATCTGAAATAATCGAAGAAACTATTAAAGGAGTTGATTTTATTTATACTGATGTTTGGCTATCGATGGGCGAACCAGAAGAAAAGTGGAAAGAAAGGATTGATAAGTTATTACCCTATCAAGTAAATAAAAGAATACTGGAATTAACTGAAAATCCTAACATTAAGTTTTTACATTGTTTACCTGCATTTCATAATAGAAACACTATAATTGGTGAACAAATTTACAATAAATATGGAATTGATTCTCTGGAAGTTACGGAAGGAGTTTTTGAATCAAAACATTCTATAGTTTTTGACCAGGCAGAAAACAGGTTACATACAATAAAAGCTGTAATGATTGCTACATTAGGAAATAAATAATTCTTTAAAGAAGTAGAAAGTTATAATAAAAGAACTGATAAGCTTTAATCCAATACCAAGCATAAATCCAATAAGAGACCCAAATGCTGCTTTGAGTGATTTATCATTACTGGCCCCTTTAATAGATTCAGCAATAAAAGCTCCAACAAATGGTCCTATAATTATTCCAAATGGAGGAAACATAAACAAACCTATAATCATACCAATTGTTGCTCCCCATATACCAGCTTTTGATCCTCCAAATTTTTTAGTTCCCCAGATGGGAACAATATAATCAAGCACAGTTACTATAGTAGCTAAGGATGCAAAAAATACAAGAAACTCAGTAGAGAAATCAGCATACTTTGTGAATTGAAGTACAATTAGCGCTATAAAGCTAATAGGCGGACCAGGAATTATAGGTAAAACACAACCAGCAATTCCAACAAATATTAAAATAATTCCTATGATTACTAATATTATATCCATTTCATTTTTTTCAATTTAATTATAAATCTTAAATCTTAAATCTATAATTGTTAATATTCTTCCCAGTTTTTAATTGTAATTTGCGATAGCTCAAATTTACAAAACGCAGTTATAAAAGCGCTTGCCAGTCTTGCGTTGGTAATTAACGGTATATTAAAATCGATAGCGCTTCTTCTAATTTTATAATCATTATCTAGTTCATGTTTAGTATGATCTTTAGGGATATTTATTACCAAGTCAATTAACTTGTTTTTAATATATTCCAAAGTATTTGGTTGTTTATTTTCATCTGGCCATGAAAGAATAGTTGTTTGGATACCATTTAATTGAAGGAAATCAGCTGTACCTTTTGTAGCAAATAGGTTATAACCTTTTTCTGTCAATAATCTGCAGCTGTTAATCAATTCAACTTTGGATCGCATAGGGCCGGTTGATAAAAGTATATTTTTTTCTGGAATTCGATATCCCACAGAAAGCATAGCTTTTAAGATGGCATCATAATAATTTTCTCCAATACAGCCAACTTCACCTGTAGAAGACATATCAACTCCCAATAGAGGATCGGTTTTTTGTAAGCGTGAGAAAGAAAACTGGGGAGCTTTCACACCAATATGTTCCAAATCAAAAATTGATTTTTCAGGTTTCTGTACATCAACTCCTAACATGATTTTAGTTGCTAATTCTATAAAATTAACTTTCAATACTTTTGATACAAAAGGAAAGCTTCTTGATGCACGTAAATTACATTCAATTACCTTAATATCATTGTCTTTAGCTAAGAATTGAATATTGAATGGTCCAGAAATATTAAGCGCTTCAGCAATTTGTCGGGTAATTTTTTTAATTCTTCGAACAGTTTCAAAATAAATTTTTTGAGGTGGAAATACCATAGTAGCATCACCTGAATGAACACCAGCAAATTCTACATGCTCAGAAATAGCATATGCAAATAATTCACCATGATTGGCAACTGCGTCAATTTCAATTTCTTTGGCTTGTTCAATAAATTCAGTAACAACAACTGGATATTGCTTCGATACTTCTTTAGCCAGACTTAAAAAGTATTCTAATTCAGATTTATTTGAAACTACATTCATAGCAGCTCCAGAAAGTACATATGATGGCCTGATTAAAATAGGGAAACTCACTTTTTCGACAAAATCGTATATTTCATTAACATTGGTAAGTTCTTTCCATCTGGGTTGATCAACAGTGAGTTTATCTAATAGCATCGAGAATTTATGCCTGTTTTCAGCATTGTCGATGGATTGTGGTGAAGTACCCAATATGGTAATATTTTGCCGATGAAGTTTCATTGCCAGGTTATTCGGAATTTGTCCACCTGTAGATACTATTATTCCTTTTGGAGATTCCAGATCAATTATATCCAAGACTCTTTCAAAACTCAGTTCATCAAAATATAACCTGTCACATATATCATAATCAGTACTTACTGTTTCAGGATTGTAATTTATCATAATCGACCGATAACCTTCCTCATTAATTGTATACAAAGCATTTACACCGCACCAATCAAATTCAACACTACTTCCAATTCTGTAGGCTCCTGAACCTAAAACAATTACAGATATATTATCATTTTCAAAATCAATATCATGTTCGTTGCCACTGTAAGTTAAATACAAGTAATTAGTCATAGCAGGATATTCAGCTGCCAGAGTATCTATTTGTTTAACTACAGGAGTAATTCCTTTATTTTTTCTGAATTTCCTTACTGTTAGCAATCCTTCTTCCATATCTTGATCTTCGCAATTTAAGATAAGGCGGGCTAACTGAAAATCGGAAAATCCTATAATTTTGGCTTCAATAATGGCTTCAATTGGAGTTTCTTCCAACTTGTTATATTTTATTAGATATTCTTTTAAATCATGGATATTTTTTAATTTTTCAAGAAACCATTTATCAATTTTTGTAAGATTGTAAATTTGATCTATTGTATATCCTTGCTCAAAAGCTAATTCAATTGCAAAAATTCGCATATCAGTTGGTTCGGCCAATTCTTTATTAATATCATCAATTCCAACTTTATTATTTGCAACAAATCCATGCATCCCTTGACCAATCATCCTTAAACCTTTTTGAATAGCTTCTTCAAAGGTCCTCCCAATGGACATAACTTCTCCCACACTCTTCATTGAACTACCAATTTGTTTCGAAACACCTACGAATTTATCAAGGTCCCAGCGAGGTATTTTACAAACGATATAATCCAAAGCTGGTTCAAAACAAGCCGTAGTTGTTTTTGTTACAGAATTTTTTAGTTGATGTAAACCGTAGCCCAATGCTAATTTAGCTGCAATAAATGCTAATGGATAACCAGTGGCTTTAGAGGCTAATGCTGATGAACGAGATAGCCTGGCATTGACTTCAATTACGCGGTAATTTTCTGAAAATGGGTCTAAAGCAAATTGTACATTACATTCACCTATTACACCAATATGTCGTATTATTTTAATAGACAATTCCCTTAATTTATGGTATTCACTATTGTTTAAAGTTTGCGATGGTGCTACTACAATACTTTCACCTGTATGAATGCCAAGAGGATCGAAGTTTTCCATATTACACACTGTGATACAATTATCATAACAGTCTCTTACAACCTCATATTCAATCTCTTTCCACCCTTTCAAAGATTCTTCAACTAGTATTTGATTTGAATAGGAGAATGCTTTTTGAGCCATTTGTAATAATTCTTCTTCGTTTGAACAAAATCCACTCCCTTGTCCACCTAAAGTATATGCCGCTCTAATTATTATTGGAAATCCAATTTTTTTAGATGCTTTTATCGCATTTTCAACTGAAGTAACAGGAAAACTTTTAGGACTTTTTACATCAATTTCGTTGAGTTTATTTACAAAATTTTCTCTGTCTTCAGTATTTATAATGGCTTCAACAGGAGTACCAAGGACCTTAACATGATATTTTTCAAATATTTTATTTTTAAATAATTCTGCTCCGCAATTTAGTGCTGTTTGACCTCCAAATGCAAGAAGTATTCCTTCAGCATTTTCCTTTTTAATCACTTCTTCAACAAAAAATGGATTGACAGGCAGAAAGTATATTTTATCTGCTATTTTTTCAGATGTTTGAACAGTAGCAATATTTGGATTGATAAGAATAGTTTCTATACCTTCTTCGCGTAACGCTTTTAGTGCTTGCGAACCTGAATAATCGAATTCACCAGCTTCTCCAATTTTAAGTGCACCAGATCCCAAAACTATTACTTTTTTAATGTCTTTTTTCATATTGAATACTAAAGATTTCAAGATTTAACAAAAATTTAATCCGGGAAAATACTGAGAAATAAATGTGTATATATAAAACTAACTTATTGCAAAACAGCATTTTAATGAATTTTATTAATAGGATTTGAAAAATTCCTCGCAAAAATACAATAATTTGTGATAAAATTTGTTTTGTGAAAAATAAAATTTTGTATAAATTTGCAAAATAAATGGATAAATATTCAATTTTATCAAATAATGAATATTATTTATTAAAATTTTGTTTCATCAATTGTAAAATTTTAAATGATGAAAAAAAGAACTGAACGACTTTTAGCAATTAAACGAATTATTAGTAGCTATCGAATTTCAAGCCAGGAAGAATTGTTGGAAAAACTTTCTGAATTGGGTTTTACTTACACGCAGGCAACCTTATCTCGAGATTTGAAATTTTTGAAGGTTGCTAAAGTTGTGGATGAATCAATGGGATATGTTTATATATTACCTGAAATGAGGTCCGCAAAGGAAGAGCCTAGAACAGAATTAAATTTGCCTATTAACGGTTTTTTATCAATTGATTTTAATGATAACTTTGCTGTAATAAAAACTTTACCTGGTTATGCGGCAAGCATTGCTTTTGCAATTGATAATTTGAAGGCATATGAGATTTTGGGAACAATTGCTGGTGATGATACTATTTTAATTATTCCAAGAGAAAAAGTTTTAAGAACTGATTTGAGAAATTTATTAGCAATGGTTATTCCAGCTATTGATAAATGATAAAATTGACTTTTGTATAGATAAGAAGATGAGGTTACTGAACTTAAATTTAAGCAGTTTTTTACTGCAGCAAAAAAGTAGTGATTATTTTGTAATGGAAAAAGAAGATAAAAATAATCTTAAAAAGAATAATAAAGCCCTGAAGGAGAATAATGGTTTTGAAATTCTAGTTTCAAATGAGACCCATTTATCTTATGTTGACGATATTTTAAACGCTATTGCTGATGCAGCAAAAGTGCGGGGTACAGGAATTGCCAGAAGATCTCCCGAGTATATTCAGAAGAAAATAGTTGAAGGGAAAGCTATTATTGCTTTAAAGGAGAATAAATTTGCTGGTTTCTGTTACATTGAATCATGGGGCCATAATAAATTTGTAGCAAATTCTGGTTTAATTGTGTCAAATGAATATAGGGGAAAGGGTTTGGGAAAACGGATTAAGCGGCAGGCTTTTAATTTGTCAAAACAGAAGTTTCCAAAAGCTAAATTGTTTGGATTAACAACAGGGTTGGCAGTGATGAAAATAAATACTGAACTGGGTTATCACCCGGTTACTTTTTCAGAACTTACCTATGATGATGAATTTTGGAAAGGTTGTGAAAGCTGTGTAAATCATGATATTTTGATAAGAACAAATCGTAAACACTGTCTTTGTACCGGAATGCTTTATGATCCAGAATGGGAAAAAAATAAAAATGGTATAAAGTATAAGAAGAAATATTCTTATAAAACATATGGCAGATGGCTTAAGTTTAAGCAATATTTATATCTTCGGTCAAAATCAAAAAAATAATAAAGAAAAGAATTTTAAATGAAAGAAAAAGTAGTACTAGCATATAGCGGAGGTTTAGATACATCATTTTGTGTTAAATACTTAACAAATGAAAAAGGATTAGAAGTGCATTCTATTATTGCAAATACCGGCGGTTTTAATAATAATGACCTTCAATTAATAGAAAAAAGGGCCTATGAATTAGGCGTTGCAAGTCATAAAGCTGTGGATATCACGGAAGAATATTATCAGAAATGTATAAAATATATGGTTTTTGGTAATGTGTTAAGGAATAATACCTACCCATTGTCAGTAAGCTCAGAAAGAACATTTCAGGCGATCGCCACTATTAATTATGCGAAAGAAATTGAAGCTAAATATGTGGCTCATGGAAGTACTGGTGCTGGAAATGATCAGGTTCGTTTTGATTTAACATTTGATGTAATAGGTCCCGGAATTCAGATTTTAACCCCTATCAGGGATTTAAAAATTTCAAGGGAAGAGGAAATAAAATATTTAAAAGAACATGGCTTTGAGATGGATTGGAAAAAGCATGAATATTCTATAAATAAAGGTATTTGGGGAACAAGTATTGGGGGAAAAGAAACATTAACATCTGATAAAACCATACCTGAACAAGCTTTTCCAAACCAGCTTAAGGAGAAAAAGGGACAATTTATTGATTTGATTTTTGAAGGTGGGGAATTTGTTGGAATAAATAATAAGAAAACAAATCCTTTAAATGCCATTAAAGAACTGGAGGAAATAGCATCTAAATATGCTATTGGGCGAGATATGCATGTAGGTGATACAATAATTGGTATTAAAGGAAGAGTTGCTTTTGAAGCCGCAGCTCCATTAATAATAATTAAAGCACATCACTTGCTTGAAAAGCATAATTTAACAAAATGGCAAATGTATTGGAAAGAGCAACTGGGAAACTGGTATGGAATGTTTTTACATGAAGCCCTATATTTAGAACCTGTAATGCGAAATATGGAATGCTTTTTAGAAGATACACAAAAAAATATTACAGGAAAAGTAAGGGTAAAGCTGTCTCCTTATCGTCATGAATTAGTAGGTATTGAATCAAAATTTGATCTTATGCAATCAGATTTTGCTGAATATGGCGAAATAAATAAAGCTTTCTCTGGCGATGATGTAAAAGGATTTACTAAAATTCTCGCAAATACAATGAAATTACATAATTCTGTCAATAGATAGATTTTTTTAAGACTTCAAAAGTTTTTGGTTTATAAATAGTTAAGTTATTCCGTTTTTCTATTTTATACTTTTGGAGTCTTTTTTTTAAAATTATTTAATTATGATAAATATTGGAATAATAGGAGGTGCAGGTTACACAGCCGGTGAATTAATTCGAATACTTTTATATCATCCTGAAGCTACTATTGCTTTTATTCATAGCAATAGCAATTTTGGTAAGAGGATTTATGAAGTTCATTCAGATTTGTTGGGCGATACTGAATTAACTTTTTCAGAAATTGATTACAGCAAAGTTGATGTTATCTTTTTATGTATGGGGCATGGAATGTCGAAAGAATTTGTAATGCACAAGGATTTTCCTGATCATATTAAAATTATAGATTTAAGTCACGATTTTAGGTTAAAAACTGAAGAAAATAATTTCATATATGGATTACCAGAATTAAATAAGGAAGCAATTAAAGAAGCTAAATATGTGGCTAATCCTGGATGTTTTGCATCTGGAATTCAATTAGCTGTTTTACCTTTAGCTAAGAATAATTTATTGATCGATGATGTTCATGTAAACGGAATAACAGGTTCAACCGGTGCTGGACAAAAACTGTCACCAACAACCCATTTTAGTTGGCGGAATAACAACGTTTCTGTATATAAAGCATTTAAGCATCAGCATTTGGGCGAAGTAAACCAAAGTATAAAGCAGCTGCAAAACAGTTTTGATAATGAAGTTAATTTTATACCTGTTAGAGGAAATTTTACCCGGGGAATTTTAATTTCAGCCTATACGAAAGGTGTAAAGAGTGAAGAAGAATTTATTCATTTATATAAGGAATATTATAAAAATCATCCTTTTGTCATAATTTCAGATAGCAATCCTGATTTAAAGCAAGTAGTAAATACAAACAAATGTATTTTAAGGATTACAAAACATGAGGAGAAGGTTTTAATAATAAGCGTAATTGATAACCTTATAAAAGGGGCTTCCGGACAAGCTATTCAAAATATGAATTTAATGTTTGGTTTACCTGAAGATATGGGATTAAAATTAAAAAGTGTAGGATTTTAATAATTTATGAATAATTGATTTAAGATTTTTGATTTTAGACGGAAAAGAAATTTCTAAAATCTCAAATTTAAAATCTTCAATCTAAAATTGAAAATGAACTTATTTGATGTATATCCGCTATATGACTTAACTCCTGTAAAAGGAATAGGGAGCTATATTTTTGATGAGAAAGGAAATCAATACCTCGATTTTTATGGAGGTCATGCTGTTATTTCAATTGGTCATTCTCATCCATATTATATCGAAAAACTTAAAAATCAAATCGATCAAATTGGATTTTATTCTAATTCAATAATTAATCCGCTACAACAGAAATTAGCTAAAAAGCTTGGTAAAATATCAAATTGTGACAACTATAATTTATTCCTGTGTAATTCCGGTGCCGAGGCTAATGAAAATGCATTAAAATTGGCTTCATTTATTAATAGAAGAAAAAAGGTTGTTGCTTTTAATAAAGCTTTTCATGGACGGACATCTGCAGCTGTATCAGTTTCTGATAATCAAAAGATTATTGCAGAAATAAACAAAGGACTTGATGTTATTTTTTCCCCTTTAAATGATATTCAAAATTTTAAAGAAGTAATTAGAAATAATAAAGATCAGATTTGTGCTGTAATAATTGAAGGAATTCAAGGAATTGGTGGAATACGAATTCCTGAAAATGATTTTTTAATTGCTATTGAAAAAATATGTAAAGAGAATGATATTGTTTTCATTTTGGATGAAATCCAATCAGGTTTTGGTAGAAGCGGGAAGTTTTTTTCCTTTCAATATGCAGGGATTAAACCAGATTTAATTACAGTTGCCAAAGGAATGGGCAATGGATTTCCGGTTGGAGGTGTTTTAATACACCAAAGATATGAAGCAAAATACGGTATGCTTGGGACTACATTTGGAGGTAATTATCTTGCTTGTGCAGCATCAATTGCAGTTCTAGATATTATTGAAAAGGAGGATTTAGTAAAAAATGCTAAAGAAATAGGTGATTTTATTATGTGTGAATTAAAATCGATTTCAAAAATTAAAGAAATTAGAGGTAGGGGATTAATGATAGGGCTTGAATTTGATTATTCAATAAAAGAATTGAGAAAGAAATTATTGTTTGAACAAAATGTGTTTACAGGGATATCTGGTGAAAAGATCATTCGCTTGCTTCCACCTTTATCCATAAATAAAAAAGAAGCAGAACTATTTATTAAAAAACTTAAAAACACAATTTAAATTATAAAATGGAATATAGTAATATTTATAATAATATTCTAGAAGCTATTGGTAATACCCCGCTTGTTAAAATTAATAAGGTAATATCTAAGGAAAATATTACCATTTATGCAAAACTTGAAGGATTTAATCCAACAGGAAGTATTAAAGACAGGATTGCTTTACGAATGATTGAGAAAGCAGAGAATGAAGGAGAATTAACTAAAGGGAAAACCATTATTGAACCAACATCAGGTAATACAGGTATTGCTTTGGCGATTATTGGAATTGTAAAGGGGTATGATGTGGAAATTGTGATGAGCGAGGCTGTTTCGATAGAAAGAAGAAAAATAATTCAGGCCTATGGTGCTAAAGTAATATTGACTGATGGAAGTCAGGGAACAGATGGCGCAATAAGAAAAGCAAGGGATTTAGTAAAGCAAAATCCTGAGAAATATTTTTTTCCTGATCAGTTTTCAAATCATCATAATTATTTGACACATTATAGAAACACTGCATGTGAAATTTGGGATCAGACCAAGGGTAAACTAGATTATATAGTATGTTCGTTAGGAACGTCAGGAACCATAATGGGAATGAGCAAGTATTTGAAAGAGATGAATCCAAATATCAAAATTGTTTGTGCTCATCCCGTTGAAAATCATTATATTCAGGGCTTGAAAAATATGAAAGAGGCAATTGTTCCCTCAATTTATGATCCGTCAAAAATTGATGAAACCATTATGATTGAAAGTGAAGAGGCATTTGAAATGGCCAGACAAATTATTAAAAAAGAAGGAATTTTTGCTGGAATGAGTAGTGGTGCTGCATTACTGGCAGCAAAAAAACTTATTGATAAGATTGATAATGGAATAATTGTGGTTATATTCCCCGACAGGGCTGAAAAATATTTAAGTACAACATTATTTAATTAAAAAATGATGAATTCAAAAAAAATTGCTATTCTCGGTGCTGGTAACTTAGGTCTTTCAATTGGAGAAGGATTAATAAAAGCCGGTGTAATTAAAAATGAAAATCTTGTTTTAACGGAGAAAAGAACATCAAGAAGAGATCAATTACTTGAAAAAAAATTCAATGTAATTACAGATAATAATAAAGCGGTATCTGACTCAGAAATAATTATCCTGGCAGTAAAACCGCAACAGTTAAATGCTTTATTAAATGAAATAAAGAAGTCAATCAATGTAAAGCAGCATACAATTGTATCTTGTGTAACAGGAATTGGATCTGATCAGATTTTAGAATTGATCGGCAAGAAGGTAACTTTATTCAGAGTTATGCCAAATACCGGAATTGCTATACAGGAATCAATGTCATGCATTTCTTCATTTAATGCAAGTGCAGAGCAAGAAAAAGAAATTGATACTATATTTAGTCAATTAGGTAAAATTTTATTTATCCAGGAGGATTTAAT
The DNA here is from genome assembly GCA_964496465.1 of uncultured Bacteroidales bacterium. Lineage (GTDB taxonomy): Bacteria > Bacteroidota > Bacteroidia > Bacteroidales > CAYFUP01 > CAZBZX01. The sequence goes on along the minus strand of CAZBZX010000016.1, from coordinate 438 downwards.
GGCTGCAGCTACGGTTATGGCTGGTTGCGGAATTGCATTTGCTTTGCGCTTTATTCGGGCAGCTATGCAGGGCGGAATAGAAATCGG
>CAZBZX010000016.1:0-341 GCA_964496465.1 uncultured Bacteroidales bacterium | reverse complement strand
TTCAGCTCAGAAGCAGCACAAACAATGGCGGCGCAAATTGCAAAAGGAGCTGCTGATTTGGTTATAAGTACTGGTCATCATCCTGAGCGGGAAATTGATAAAGTAACTACTCCATCAGGAATAACTATTTCTGGTTTAAATGAGATGGAACATAATGGATTTAGTTCATCATTAATAAAAGGTATGGTAACATCATATAATAAAATAAAAAACGGGGGATGATACAATTATTTACGAATAAAGAATAAAGAATGCTTGCCCGCAGGAACATAAAGTGCGTAGGCGGGAAGAATGAAGAATGAAGAATGAAGAGTCTAGTGACTTCTAACTACTAAATTCTA